>JAKAYL010000006.1 GCA_021809545.1 Thermoplasmata archaeon | reverse complement strand
GTTGGCCGACAAGGAACACGATATCGGCAAGAGAGGCGCTCCGATACGCGGCGGGCGTCTGCAGAGGGAGGAAGACCCTCCACTCGACCGCACCGGACTCGAGGAGGTGACGTTGGGACCTCGGAAGGGAGGCAGGACCCAGCAGATGCTGGGGGCGTCCGTCCACGGAGCCGTCGGAAGGTCGTCGCAAGAGCTCTCCGAGCGGCTGCAGGGGTGCGGTTCGTTTCGCGGGGAGCCCCAGGAGGCTTTTCGGGGCCGACGGCAGTCCCCGGGGGTAGCTCCGGAGCCCGGAGAAACCACAGAAGTTGTTCCAGATCCCCTCGTAGTCGAAGTAGATCGGAGCGCTCCCTGCCCCCGACCCGACCTGGAGGCAGGAAAGTACCCTCCCCATCCGGGAGAGTTGTTCGAGGGAGTCTGAGAATTGCCGCTCCTCCTCGAGGGAGCGATGGAAGATCACGACGAGCTGGAACTGGGGGCTCGCCCAGTGCAGTACCGTGCCGGGGAAGGCCAGGAGCGTATGGGCCAGGGCTTCTCGCTGATCGGTGAAGGAACGCGCCAGGAAGAAGGAGATCCGAGGCACGTTGATCACTTCGGGGCTCGGCACGTACATGTCCTGGACCAGCCCCCACGAATAGACCCGCAGCTTCGCGTCCAGGTAGGTGCTACGTGCGAGTCCCGACCTTCGGATCCTCTCTTCTTCCGAGGGCTCGGTCTGCGTTCCTAGAAGGCATCGAACCACGGTGGCTTCGCTGTCCGTCAAACTCCGTACGTTGGGAAAGGCAGCAACGGTCATGTCAAGCTATAGCACGGTGTCCGGTCGCATCCCCGTTCCATCGCACTGCGCCTTATATATGTATTGGACAAATTCTGTCCCGATGAAGGCCCTTCAACGCACTGCAAAGGAGAACTACACTCACGGGTACCTCCCCGCTCGTGTCTCACGACTCTCTTTTTCCCCTGTATTGATCCTTGGGATCCTGCTCTTCCTGCTCACTTCCAACTTGTCCATGGCCCATCCCCTAGGGGCTTCCACAGGGGTTGGATCCTCCCTTTCCCAGCCGTTGCCCGTCCAGGTAAAGGTCGCTCCCCGGTGCACCAATTGCGTACTCCGGAACATCACCGTGGGTTCCGGCCCGGACTACCTCGTGTACGATCGCATCAGCGGCAACATCTACGTTCCGAACACTGGCTCGTCCAATGTGACCGTTGTCAACGGGACCTCCAACACCGTCGTCGCGAACTCCAACGTGTACCCAGATGACGGGAATGCTGCGGTGGACACCGCGAACGGGGACGTCTACGTTACCAGCGGCAAATCCAACTATATCGCAATTCTCAACGGCTCGACGGGGGCCGTGGTCGGGAACGTGAGCGCAGGGTACGCTACCGGGGGGATCGACTACGATCCCATTAGCCGGTTGCTCTTCGTTACTACCAACGGTTCCAGTTCCCAGTTGGGGCTCATCGTGAACACCACGACCAACCGGGTAGTGGGGAACTTCGTTGCGGGGGTCGAGTCCTGGTCCGTCCTCTACAATCCCTTCAACCACTACGTCTACGTTTCTGCGACCCAGAACTTCGTCGCAGCGGTGCCCGGCAACGTCACCATCCTGAACGGCTCCACGGGGAAGCCCGTGGCCTCCGTCACGACCGGGCTCTCCTCCAACGGCATGGCGGTCGATCCGATGAACGGCAACGTCTACGTGACCAATCCGAACGGCAACGACGTGACGGTCATCGACGGGAGCAATTTCACCGTCCTCGCCACGTTGGCGGCCGGGACCTACCCCCGGGCCGCCACGTACGATCCCATCACCCGCGAAATCTACGTGGGGAACCTCCAGTCGCCGTATGTGACCGTGATCGACCCCTCGGTCAACAAGGTCGTCGGGTCCATCCCCACCGGGACCGCCTATAGCGTCCAAGGGATCATGACGGATCCCGTCACCGGGCTGCTGTACGCCAGCAACATTCTCTCGGATACGGTGACCATGATCCAAGCAACGAACCCGAATCTGCCGGCCATCACAAGCTTCTCCCCCTCGAACGTATCCTTCGACGAGGGGCTGGGGGTTTACCTCAATGTGTCCGTCGTGGGAGGGACGCTTCCCTACAGCTACTCCTACTCGAACCTCCCCTCGGGTTGCGTTTCCGCCAACACTTCTGCCTTGTATTGCGTCCCCACCGTGAACGGGACCTTCGTTGTGGGCGTGACTGTGGTAGATTCGAACGGCAGCAAGTCCAGCGCCAGCACCAGCTTCACGGTGAATCCCCCGCTCGTGGTCTCCGGCCTCACCTTCTCCCCGGGGAGCGTAGCCCTCCACAACTCGACCCAGGTGTCCGTGCAGACCTCTGGTGGCACTCCCCCGCTTTCGTACTCCTACACAGGGCTCCCATCCGGGTGTGTTCCCGGCACCGGGGGCTTGTGGGTCTGCACTCCCACTTCCACCGGAAACTTCTCCGTAACGGTCACTGTCACGGATGGAGACGGGGTGGCCCACACCGCTACGGGAACGCTCATCGTGCAGGGACCTGCCAACCCGCTCCTCGCCACACTCTACTTTGACTCCTCTAACTACGGCCCCGCCCCGCTCACCGTCACCATGACCGGGACGTCCTCCGGAGGGTACCCTGGCTACAACTACTCCTGGGCTCTCGGGGACGGCACCTCAGGTGTGGGCCTGACGATCTCGCATACCTACACCTCCCCTGGTAGTTACTCGGTCGTTCTCACAGTCACGGACTCCCGAGGAGACACTGCCTCAGCCACGGGTTTCGTTACGGTCAAACCGGTGGTCTCCAACCAATTCAGTGCTCAGGTGCTCTTCGAATCTCCCAACCTAGGGCCGGCGCCCCTCAGCGTGACGGTGAGCGCGAACGTGTCGGGCGGGACGGCCCCTTTCGGCTACCAGTGGTCCTTCGGGGACGGGGCGACGTCGACCTCTCCGACCGTCACCCACACGTACACCACGATGCCCTCCGGTTGCAAGGCCTCGCGATGCACCTACAACGTCACGCTCGTCGTGAGCGATGCCGCTGCGCAGGTGGCGAGTGCCCGAGCCCTTGTGACGTTGGTCGCAAAGAGCTCCTCCAGCCTTTCTGTGACCCTCGCAGCCTCGGTCTCGACCGGGGTGGCTCCCTTGGCCACCCTCTTCTCGGCGACACCCAGCGGAGGTCGTTCCCCGTATACCTTGGTTTGGACATTCGGGGACGGATCTTCGGCCGTTGGTCCCACGGCCTCGCACGTGTATGCCTACGCCGGCACGTACACCGCGATCGTGACCGTGGTGGACGCGAACGGGTCGGTCACCCAAGCGGCCCTCCCCATCGTGGCGTACCCTGCTCCTCCCTCCAACCAGTCGGGCGCCCTAGAGTTGAGCATCTCCGCGGTGCCCGCCACCGGCATGGCTCCCCTCAACGTGGCCTTCCAGTCCCAGGTCGTCGGCGGCACCGCCCCGTACACCTATTCCTGGAACTTTGGAGACGGAGCCACCTCCACCAACGGATCCTCCG
This sequence comes from Thermoplasmata archaeon, assembly GCA_021809545.1. Lineage (GTDB taxonomy): Archaea > Thermoplasmatota > Thermoplasmata > Lutacidiplasmatales > UBA184 > JAJYEA01. The sequence continues at coordinate 51,256 of JAKAYL010000006.1, read as the reverse complement.
TCCTCCACACCTACTCCATTCCTGGAGAGTACGTGGCCACGCTCGTGGTCTCGGACGGTAGCGTCTCGGCCACCACCGGTGTCTTCGTCACGGTCTACGGCTCCGGAGCACCCTCTTCCTCGGGCAGCCCGCTCACCGCTTTCGTCACCATGGTGAGCCTTCAGGGTTCCGCCCCGACCTCCCTGACGTTCTTCCCATCGGTCTATGGGGGCACCGCTCCGTACCAGTTCCGCTGGAACTTCGGAGACGGATCGCCCTTAGACACGGTGTCCGCCGCACTTCCGGTGACGCACACGTACGCGAAGGCCGGGACCTACTACCCCAGCCTCCAGGTGACCGACGCCCGGGGAAACGTGACAACTTGGTCGTCCCAGTCGTTGTCCCCTCCTGCTCCGGTCAAGGTGAAGGCTACTGGCACGGGCTCCACGACGAACGGGCTCATCGAGTACGTGCTCCCTTTCGTCGTGGTAGTGGTGGTGATAGTTGTTGTGGTGGTGTTGCTCGCGAGGAAGAAGCAGCCCCCGTCCCCTTCGGGTAATTCCGGAGGGCAATCGATCCCCCGCACTCCGCCTCCGGTGGGAGACAATGGAGCGGGACGCCCCTCTCCCCCCTCGCCTCCGCGGATCGATGACCCTCTTCGCGACGTGTTCCGCAGCGTGATCCCTCCGTACGCACCGTTCCACCGGGGGGAGTAGTTTCTCCCCACTTCTCAGGACACCGATGGGGAACCATGCTCAGTTCTTCCGGAGTAGAGAGATGGATCCTGGCCCCTCGGGATGTGGGGCAATTCAACTGCAGTCGCTTACCGCAGATCCCCCCTGCAGAAGAGACTGCAGGCTCCCCGAGCCCATTGCGTTCCCTTTGGGCCCGGGGAGTTACCGTTCCAAGGCACCGGGACCTCGGCAGGCTTGGCCTTGCGTCCAATCCCAGGGGAGAAGGAACATCCGGTCCCTTCGCTAGTTCCGCGCCGATGACGCCCTTTTAGGGAGAGATGCATGCCTCGCTTCCCGACCTAGGGATTCCCTACGAAAGCGGCTCGAGGCGTCTCCCCCTCAACGTTCCTGAGAACTGCCCTTGGCGGGCTTCACCGTGCTCCAGAGCGCGTCCGATAGGTGGAACGCGCGAGAAAGTCTCGAAGGCTCACTCGGCTTCTTGGTCGGTCCCCGCGACCGGGAGACTTCCCTCGTAGAGGGAGAGCATCTCGGGGGGCACCTCATCCACGAGGAAGACGGTCTTCCCGGCCCTCTGGATGACATGGCCCCCGGCGACCGCCTTCTGGGTGTCGACGGAGAGGATCGTGGGGGTCTCGCACCGGACCTTGCCCGCGTTGTAGGCATCCTGCGCGGTGAGGGAGAGGTGGACCTTCTTGCGGTCCGTGGGGCGAAGACCCACCTCCAGGACCAGCTCTTTCTCCTCAGGGGTGACGGGGTAGAAGAGGTTCTCGGGGATGTTGTCGGTGGGAAGGTCGAGTTCGACCTCGACCGTGTGGCCGTAGGTGGCCCGGATCGCATCGTCCCGGATCTCGTAGCGGCCCTTCGGGTCCGTCATGGCGAGGGCCACGATGTGATGGGCCTTGAGCCAGGGATAGTTGCGGTGCTGGTTCCGGATGGCCTGGACGAGATCCCGCATCTGGACCCATCCGGTCTTTTCGGCCGCGAGGCCGTACCGGGGAGGGAAATGCCGGAGGATCCCGGCCACGATGCGGGCCATGTGATCGAGCTCCCGGTCGTCCATGAAGAACCGGCCCTCGTCGCTGCAGACGGGACAGGCCTCGCCGCGGAAATATCCGTGCTTCACGCACTCCTTGAGCATGGAACTCTCCTAGGCAGGCTCAGTTCCGCTGCTTTTCGGCGATCTTGTCGAAGTGCCCGAGGGCATCCCCATAGGTGTCGGAGAGCGACTTGAGGACCCGCTTCAGCACCGCCTGCGGCTTCTCCCCCTTGGTCTTGAGGTAGAGTCCCGGCTCCTCTGCGAACGGATGTCCGATGTAGTACCTCGCCTCGAGGACGGCGTCCTCGGCCTGCAGACCCTCCACCAGCGGGACCAGAATGGTCTCGGCTCCGCGTGGCAGGGAAAGTCGCAGAAAATCGTGCCCCTTTTCGACTATCTTCACCTGCATGTTCTGACCGTGAGTCTTACGCCCCGGAGATGTGGTATCCCAGGGCTTCCAGCTTCTCCTTGGCCCGCCGGAAATGGTCGCCATTGAGGACGATCTCTCCGTCCTTGGCGGTGCCTCCGGTGGCGAGAAACGTCTTGAGTTGGCGGGTGATGTCGTGCAGATCGGCGTCCTTCGGGAATCCGGCGATGATGGTCGCGGGCTTGTTGTATCGGCGTTTTTCTACGCGGACCGTGAGAACGGATTCTTCCCGGTCCAGTTCCTTGGTGATCTCCTGTAAAGGGTCGTATTCCTGCACGTTCTTTTGATGGCCATAGAAGAGGACCCAGGGTATTTGAGTTTGTGCCCTCATCGGACATATGGGCTCTGGCACGCCCACCCCCCACTTCCCCCGGGGCGGGGGGTAACCGGCCCGCGTCCGGGAACACCCGACGTCTCCTGCCTCTGCAGGACCGGGGTCACTTTAGCGGGGAGGCGCCGATCCCCCCCTCCCCATCTCCGGGGAGGGAGCTTTAGGAGGGGGCGCGGGGGCGTCCCAGACATTGAACAAGGACCATTTGTGGCAGATGGGGCAACCCATGTACCGATCCTTCCCGAGTCGGACCGCGGTCAAGGCCGCGCCGGGCACCCACTCGTAGTCGAAGGTCTGGAGGCACTTCGGGCAGGTGAGCCGGGAGCGCTGCACGATGCCGGCGCCCCCCACCCCGGTCTTCCGGTTGCGAAGGGTGGGGAAGACCACCCAGAAAAGGATCAGCACGAAGAGGACGATCGCCGGTCCGAGCGCGGCGACCCAAAGGGCCACCATGCTCACACCCCCCCCGGACGTTGGGGGTCTTCGGAAGGCATCTGCGGTGTGCGTTTCCGGGAGAGGCGGCCCTGGAGTCCCCGGAGAAAGACGGCGAATGGCTCCGTGTAGAGCGGGACCTCCGCAGCATCGGGAAGTGGGCGGGGGGGCATGACCCGCTCCTCGCGGCGGGCCGCCCGGGCGTAGAGGCTCCAGTCCTCCGCCGCGCTGGCCGCCTTCTGCCGGATCCCCCAGAGGAGCTTCCGGCGGTAGACGGGGTTCGGGAACCGCTCGGCCATCACTTCGGCGAGCGCGGAACGAGGGGTCTCCGCCAGGATCATCAGGAACTCTCTCTCCGTCTGACTGAACATGGAGAAACTAAGGGCTTCCGTCTATAAAGCGTTATCGAAAATAGTAACGCCGCCCTCCTTTCCAGGCCGCGCAGGTCCCCCCCTCGGGACCGTGTTCCTGGGTCTAGGGAGGCGGCTTTCCCGGACGGAAGGGGGGCCGGTTCGGAGTTCCCGGGGGGGGTCTCGCTTGCGAAAGAGATAAGAACGGGTGCCCATCCTTGGTCCGTTTGGTATCTGACAAACATGGATTCCATCCTGGAGATCATCTCGGCCCATAGCGGACTCCTCGTCTTCACCGTCTTGGCGGCCATCATCACCGTCTACCTCCTTTACGTCATGCTCCACCCGGAGAGCTTCTAGGGCCGAATGATCGAGCTTTCCACGCTCCCGGACGTCATCCTGACCATTCTTCTCGTCATTTTCCTGGCCCGTGCGCTCGGTCTCTACCTATCTAAGGTCTTCATGGGGCGTCCCAGCCTCCTCGACCCGATCATGGTCCCCTTCGAATCGGCCCTGATGCGCCTCATGGGGGTGGACCCCGACCATCAAATGAAGTGGAAGGAGTATGCCGTCGCACTCCTCAGCCTGAACGCGGCGGGGCTGATCTTCGCCTTCCTCCTCCTGACGTTCCAGGGGGGCCTGCCCCTCAACTCCCTGGGCGCTCCGGGGATGTCGTGGGACCTCGCCCTCCACACGGCCGCTTCCTTCACCACGAACACGGATTTCCAGCACTACGTTCCGGAGCAGCAGGTCTCGCTGCTCTCGTCGATGCTCGGTCTCCTTGTGCTGATGTTCCTCTCGGCAGCGACGGGGATCTCGGTGATGGTGGCCTTCACCCGGGGATTCTCCCGGAGGGACGGCAGCATCGGGAACTTCTACTTTGATGTCACCCAGGCCTTCACCCGGGTGCTGCTCCCCCTGTCGGTCCTCGGAGCGCTGCTCTTCATCCTTGCCGGGGTTCCCCAGACCCTGACGCAGAGCGTCACCATTTACCCTTGGACCGGGGGGGCCCAGACCATCCCCCTGGGCCCGGTCGCGGCGTGGGACGGGATCGAATTCTTAGGGACGAACGGGGGAGGGTTCTACGCAGCGAATGCGGCGAACCCGCTCCAGAACCCCTCGGCGGTCACCAACCTCATCTCGGTCGTCCTCATGTTGCTCATCCCCTTCGCATCCCCCTTCATGTTCTCCCGGATGGTCCGGCGGGAGCAGGAGGCGCGCCCCCTGCTGGCCACCATCCTCTCCATCTTCCTCCTGGGGCTCTTCCTCATGATCTTCTTCCAGTCTTCGAACCCCTTCCTCGCCTCCACCGGGGTCTCCCAGTCCGGAGGTTACCTGGTCGGGGCCGAGCAGCGGTTCACGCTCCCGGAGTCCGCCCTCTTCCAGGTCACGAGCATCTACAGCAACACCGGCGCTACGAGCATGGCCCTCGGGTCCCTCACTCCCGGGGCGCAGATCGACCTCTTCTGGGGGATGTTCCTCCAGTGCGTTCCCGGGGGCGATGGGACGGGGTTCGGCATGCTCCTCATCAATGTGATCCTCGCCATCTTCGTGGGCGGGCTCATGGTGGGACGGACCCCGGAGTACCTCGGCAACAAGATCGGGAAGCACCAGATGAAGTGGGCCGCGGTGACCATCCTCTCCCACCCCTTCGCCATCCTCATTCCGACCGCGATCACCTTCGTCTTCGGCCTGGCGTCCTTCTCGGGCGGGACGGCCGCACACCAGTTCACCGTCGTGCTGTACGAGTTCACGAGCGAATCCGCCAACAACGGGAGCGGAATGAGTTCCCTCAACGACAACACCCTGTTCTTCAACCTGGCCGGAACGATCGTGATGCTCGTCGGTCGGTACCTCCCGATCATCGCCATGCTCGCCATCGGGGGCTCGCTCGCCTCGACGGACCCCGCCCCCCCTGGCCCCGGCACGCTCAAGACGAACTCCGCGACCTTCACGATCTACCTCATCCTGTTCATCACGATCGTCACGGGGCTGCTCTTCCTTCCCGTACTCGTGATGGGTCCCTTCGCCCAAGGGGCTCTCGGAGGGCCCTAGTTCTATGGCCGCGGTCGACCCCCTGACCCCGCCGCACGGCGCCAAGGTCAGCGTGAAGCGGAAGCCCGTGCTGAGCTGGGCGGGAGCTCTCAAGGCCTCGTTCACCAAGATGGACCCCCGGGTCCAGGTGCGGAACCCCATCATGTTCGTCGTCTACATCTTCTTCTTTTTCATGCTCCTCGCCACCTTCCTCCCCGGGCTCTTCCCCGACCTCGCCGGTGTGGGCTACGACCCGATGTACTACCTCTCGATCACGATCATCCTCTTCGTGACGCTCTGGTTCGCCAACGTTGCCGAGGCTCTGGCGGAGGCCCAGGCCAAGGCCCAGGCGGACAGCCTGAAGGAGGTCCGCAGCGGGCTCATGGCCCGCCAGATCCTCCCGGATGGGACCCGCCGTTGGGTCCCCTCGAGCCACCTGCACTCGGGCGACCACGTGGAGGTCCGCCCGGGGGAGATGGTCCCACTGGACGGTGACGTCGTCCAGGGGGGAGCCGTCGTGGACGAGTCCATGATGACCGGAGAGTCCGAACCGGTCGTCCGGGAGAGCGGAGGGGACAAGACCAGCCTGATCGGAGGGGCCCGGGTGCTCCAGGGGATCGTCATGGTGCGGATCACCGCGGAGCCGGGGTTCGGATTCCTCGACCGGATGATCCGTCTTGTGGAGGGAACGACGCGGGACAAGAGCCCGAACGAGGTCTCCCTCACCATCCTGCTCACGGCGCTCACGGCCGCCATCCTCGTCGTGATCGTCTCGCTCGCCTACCTCCTCGGCTTCCGTTATCCCTCCCTCTTCAACCTCGGCACGATCATCGCCCTGGTCGTCTGTCTCATCCCCACCACGATAGGCGGTCTTCTCTCGGCCATCGGGATCTCCGGGGTCAACCGGGTCTCGAAGGCGAACGTGATCGCCAAGTCCGGGAAGGCCGTGGAGGCCGCGGGGGACCTGGACGTCCTCATCCTGGACAAGACGGGGACGATCACCGTCGGGAACCGGCTCGCCGTCCAGTTCCTCCCGACGAACGGCGTCGACCTGACCCAGCTCATGAAGGCCGCCATCAACTCCTCGGCCCTCGACGACACGCCCGAGGGCCGCTCCATCATCCGGCTCGCCGGGCTCAAAGGGGTCCTCCCCGACCGCATCGACGTGCAGAAGACCCGGGTCATCCCCTTCAGCCCAGAGCGGAAGATGTCCGGGCTCGTGACCCCGGAAGGGGCCGAGTACATGAAGGGGGCGACCAGCGCCATCGAGACCTACGCCGGCGGCTTCCCGGACGATCTGGCCCTCAAGGTCCGGGACGTCTCGAGCGGGGGGAAGACCCCGCTCGCCGTCTGCCTGAACAAGAAGGTGCTGGGGCTCGTCGTCCTGAAGGACGTGGTGAAGCCCGGGATCAAGGACCGTCTCCGGGAGCTCAAGATGATGGGGATCCGGACCGTCATGTGCACCGGCGACAACCGCCTCACCGCCGCGGCCATCGCCGCGGAGAGCGGGGTCGATTCCTTCATCCCCGAGGCCAAGCCTGAGCAGAAGATGTCCATCATCCAGCAGGAGAAGGCCCAGGGGCATCTCGTGGCGATGAGCGGGGACGGCACGAACGACGCCCCGGCCCTCGCCCGGGCCGACGTGGGGCTTGCGATGAACTCGGGGACCTCCGCCGCCAAGGAGGCCGCCAACATGGTCGACCTCGACAGCGACCCCACCAAGCTCATCGAGGTGGTCTCCATCGGCAAGCAGCTCCTCATCACCCGGGGGGCCCTCACCACCTTCTCCATCACGAACGACGTGGCGAAGTACTTCGCCATCATCCCGGCGATCTTTGTCGGCTTCGCCGGGATCTCCTCGCTGAACCTCATGGAGCTGACCGACCCCAAGCTGGCCGTCCTCTCCGCCCTGCTCTTCAATGCCTTCGCCATCCCCCTCCTCATTCCCATCGCCATGCGGGGGGTGGCCTTCCACCCGGCGACCGCGGTGGAACTCCTCCGGCGAAACCTCACGATCTACGGTGTGGGAGGTCTTGTCAGCGCTTTCGTCGGGATCAAGGTCTTCTACCTCGCACTGAGCTACCTCTTCACGGACCCCGCCTTCATGGCGGTCTCGGAAATGGTGCGGGGGGCGATCCTCGGGCTATGAGCACGGGAGAGCACGCACAAGTACATCCCGTACGACCCGCCTTGGTGTTCCTGTCCCTCCTCATCCTCCTCGCCGGACTGGCCTACCCCGGCCTTGCGACCGGGGTCGCCCCGTACCTCTCGGATGTGACCTCTCCGGGGAGTTCCGGAGGGGCCATCCACTCGGGCCCGAACGGCACCTCCTACTCGGGCTACCTCGGGGAGAACATCACCTGCGCATACCGCGCGAACCTCTCCACCTGCCCCTACCGTGCGCTCTTCTGGACCCGCCCCTCCGAGGCGGACTACCAGCCCTTCTCCGGGGCCGGGAACGAGAGCCCCTACGGCCCCACGGACCCGGCGCTGCGAAACGAGACCCTCTTCTACATCAACGCGACCGGCCCCTTCAACAGCAGCAACCCCTGCGGCATCCCCCTCGAGCTCGTATCCGACTCGGCCAGCGGGCTCGACCCCGACGTGAGCGTCTGCGGAGCGCTCGTCCAGATCCCCCGGATCGCGCACTTCTCCCACCTCACAGAGAGGCAGCTCCAGGACCTTGTCAATGCCAACATCCAGGGCTCCGGGGTCCCCTACATCGGAGCTAAGTACGTGAACGTGGTCGAGTTGGACATGGACCTCATCGCGCTCGTTTCGTCCGGAGGGACGGGATAAGGGGCACCCATGTATCAGAAGATCTTGGTCCCGGTGGTGGTCCCGGCGAACGTCGAGCCGCTCGTGCGGCTCGCCGCCCACCTTCTAGACCCCGGCGGAGAGATCCATGTCCTGAACATCATCACGGCGAACAGCATGCCCGAGGTCGCCAAGGGGTGGCGCAATTCCCTCCACGTGGTGATCCCCGCGCATGAGACCGCAGCAGCCCTCGACGTGCAGGTGGTCCCGGAGGTCGCCGTTGCCCGCGACGTCCCCGTCGAGATCCTGGAGAAGGCAGAGACCCTGGGGGCCCACGCGATCCTCATGACGCTCTCCGGGGACCGGAAGAAGCGCCGGCGGTTCCTCGGCCACATCAGCACGGCCATCCTCAACCACGCCGCCTGCGACGTGGTGATCGTGAACCCGCTCGCGCTCTCGGGCGGCAAGCTGGGAAAGCTCATCCTCCCGACCTTCACCGTCCAGCCTCCTGCGAAAGCGATGGCCGCCGCCGAGGCGCTCTCTTCCAACCTGGGCAACATCCCCATCGTGACCCTCCATATGCTCGAGTCGAAGGGAAAGCCCTTGGGCCCTTCCACCGACCACGAGTTCCGGGGACGCCAGGGGAAGATCCCCCGCCAGCTCAAGACCGTCCTCTTCCCCGCCCGTCTCTTTCACTCCACCCGCCTCCTCCCCAGTGCGATCGTGGACGAGATCCGGAAGGAGGGCTTCGGCATGTGCATCATCGGCCAGGAGGGCCGCGGGCACGGGGATCAATTCATCTCCCGGGCCTTCCTCGAGGAGCTCTTTGCGATCTCCCCCTTCCCGATCGTTGTGCTCCGGGCCTGAACGCCAGGGAGCGCGGGACGGCTGTGGGAGAGATTCTCTTCGTCGGTGTCGGTCTCTATGACGAGAAGGGCCTTTCGCTCCGGGCCCTCGAGGAGCTCCGCGGAGTATCCACCGTTTTCATCGAACAGTACACCGCCGTCCTCGCCCCCGGGACCGTACAGCGTCTCTCCGAACTGATCGGGCACCCCATCCTGGAGCTTCCCCGGAGCGCCGTCGAGGAGGAGCGCCCCATCCTGGAGGCGCTGGAGCGGAAGGGAAAGGTCGCCCTCCTGATCCCGGGCGAACCTTTTGCGGCGACCACCCACCTCTCTCTTCGCATCACCGTCGAGCAGAAGGGACATACCTGGCGGGTCCTGCACGGGGCGAGCATCCTCACGGCGGCGGCGAGCCTGGCCGGTCTCTTTCACTACAAGTTCGGCCGGGTCGTCTCCCTCCCTTATCCCTCTTCTGAGGGTTCCTATCGCCCGATCTCCCCGTACCGTCATATCCAGGCGAACTGGCAGGCTGGCCTCCACACCCTCATCCTGCTGGACCTCGACCCCAGCCTGGAACGGTTTCTGACCGCTGAGGTGGCCCTGCGTCACCTCGGGCAGCTTGAGGAGGAGCTCCACGGTGGGGTCGCCCCTCCCGAACGCGAGTACTGCGTGGTTGCGCGAGCCGGGGCACCGGATGCCCGGGTCTGGGTCGGGCCCCGGATCGAACTGGAGACCCGGGAGTTCGGACCGCCCCTCCATTGCCTCCTCCTCCCCGCCCCTCCTCTCCATTTCATGGAGGAAGAGGCCCTGGGACTCTGGAAAAGAAGCGTGACCGGGGTCCCCTGAGCGGCGAATAGGAGTCACCGTTATCTGTTTGAGTGGGATTACGAATCTGTGGACAGCTACCAGCAGAGAATTTTCCATTCCTTGCTTGAGTCGGGCGCCCTGGGAAAGGGGATGGCCATCTCCGAGCTCAAGGTGGTTTCCACCGCTACTGACCCGGCGACCTTGGTCTACCGGACCCGGGAGCGGGACTGGGTCGTGGTGGCCCGAAAGGAGGCGAACCGGGAGGTGTTCCTCAAGCTCGCGCAGACCGCCATGGACCACGCGATCGACCACGAAGGGGTCCCCACCGAGACGGGGATCGCCTGTGAATCCATCGAGGAGCTTCTCCGGGGGGCCGCAGATCGACTCAACATCAACGTCTTCGAGGTCACTCCCGTTGCTGCTCCCGGCACTTGCGGTTTCTGCGGGACGACCATGAGCCTTCCTTCCGAGGACGACGGCTGGGGCCGCTGCCCCCGGTGTGCCCGCCTCTTCGGTGACAAGCACCAGGTCCAGCTCTGCACCTCGTGCCTGGCCTGCTACGGGGCCGTCCCGGAGGTGGAGGAGCGCCTGAAGGAGCTCTCTGTCGACACGGGCTCCCCCTGGCCGGTCGTCTCCCTTTGCCCTGCTTGCCGGTCCCCCGACCCCCAACCGGTCTACGGCATCGACCTGCTGGTCAAAGGTGTGAGCGCCGGCCGCTTCTCCATGGACCGGATAAAGGAAGCGGGATTGCCGAAGGAATTCCTTCAACTCATCAACCTCCGGGTCCAGGCCAAGCGCTGAATCGCCGGCCTCTCCGGCTCCCTCCTTGGGAAGCTATCGTGTCGGAACGAAGGGGCGTACCCCCCTCACCATGGGACTCTCAGGAAAAAAGTGAATGGGTTGGGGAGGGGGAAATCCCCCTCCCCGTTTTAGGAACGAGTTAGCCGTTCTACGGCTTCTGGGCGAGTTCGTCGAACTTCCTGGGCAGTGCCAGCAAGAACATTCCGAAACCGATGCCCGCGAGCACAAAGCCCACACCGCTGATGATCTCACCGATGCCGGTGTCGTTATACAGGTTGGCTTGCGCTTGGGCGCCACACAACCCTGGATTGGAGGCTGTAGCACAATTCTTTGCCGTGTTGTAGACACTCGCGTTCACGACCCCAATGACCAGGAATCCTACGCCTCCCAAGACAAGTCCCACGAGCACAAGGATGGCCATGATCTTCAACATCCCTCCCCCACGCTTCGGCTCCGGGGCAGCAGCCTGCGGCTGCGCCTGCTGGTAGCTGGGGTACTGTTGCTGCGGCTGGTACGTCTGCGGATAGCCTCCAGACTGTCCCGCGGCAGGGGGATAGCTTTGCGGCTGTCCGTAGGGCGGCGGATACGTTGGTTGAGGCGCATAGCCTCCAGGGCTCTGTGGTGCCGACATACTTTCAGTGGCACCACCTTTTGGCTTATAACGTTTACAACCACCATGTGGAATGTTATCACGACCAACGCAACCTAGGTGCTTTCCCAGCCATGTCCGGCCCCTGGGCTACGTTCTCCCGCACGCGGCCAATCGTCCGCAGGGCCTCGCTTTGCGTTCCGCGGAGTGGGTCTCTTCCTCGAAATTCACCCAGGCTCCTGTCGGGGGTGGGCCATCCTCACGAGCCGACTCCCCAGTACAGGAATCTTGGGAGGTATCTGCCGGTGCATCCTTAGCTCCTAAATCCTAAGCGCGTGGGACAAGTGCCTGAAAATGCATGACCCACTTTGGCATGCAGTCCGGAAACACCACCCACAAATCGGACGGAGGCTCAAGTATCCGTCCCGTCGTGCGCATCCTCCATGAAGGCGACGACAGGAACCTCGCGGAACCGCAGGTCACAGCGCCCAAGGCCTTAGCATGTTTGAGATCGAGAATCCCTCCCGCGCAGCTCGGAGCCTTACACGGAGAAGATTACCGTTCGCAGGCGGGACGATCGTCCTGGTCCTCGGCGTCCTGTTCCTTCTGACCTCATTCCCTACCTCTCCTTTCCCGAACCCAACTTCCCGGGCCCCGATCCTTGCCCAGGAGCCTCCCGGGAATAGAACCCAGGCAACGACCAGCAGTGCCGCGTGCTCGGGGGCGCTCGGTTCCTCCGTCGCCCGAGGGACGGTCTCGAGCCGGGGAGGACCCTCGCCTCCCGTCTTGGCAGGGCTGAGCGTGAGCTATTCGGGCAACATCCAGAAAATGACCCGGATCAACGGGATCATGGCCTACGAATGTTACTCCAGCATCTCGGGCCCCGTCTCCACGACGGCTTCCCCAGGGGGCACCGCCAACTACTCGCTCAAGTTCGTCCTCCCCTCCAGCGGGTGTTCCGGGACCAGCTGCACGTACTACTCGGGACCGTACGGCCCCACCTCCGTCGTTCTCAGTGGCGCCGCCGCCCCTTATGTCGTCCGAAACTTCGGGTTCAACTTCACACTCGACTACGCCCTCGAAAGCACAGCCTTTTCTACGGGCACGGTGGCGTCCGGGACGACCGGAGGGCCCCTCAACGTCACTGCTTCCGCCTACACCGCCGAGGGGGATGTGAGCCCGGTCTCTTCCCTGAGCTACTCTTGGAGCTTCTCCAGTGCCCAGAACGGCTGGTCGTTCAACGGGGGCTCGACCTTTACGGGTGTGCGGGCAACCTTGACGGCCCCCTCGACCGCCACGAGCGCCCAGGTGGCCTTGGTCGCCACCGGGTACTACAACGGGGTCAAGGTGACGGCCGTGACGAGCACTCTCTCGGTCACGGCGATTTCCACGACCGCAGGGCAACTTTACGTGGCTCCCGCCATCGATTCGGGACAGTCGGTAGTGCTCAACGTTGTCCACGCCCTGGGCGCTCCGGGGTACACGTATCACAGTCTCTTTTACCCTCTGGGAAGTGGACAGCCGGTCACGGGGCCGTGCGTTGCCTCACTGGACCAGGGAGGGTTGGACGAGCTCCAGTGCCAGATGGTCGTCTCGTACACCAATAGCGGATCTTCGCCTCTCTACTATCAGCCTCAAGCGGTCGTGACCAACGGCTACTCGCCCAGTTCCATCATGGTGAACTCTGCGGGTATCCTTGTCTATCCCCTTCCCATGGAAGCTCTGGGCGGACTTCCGCAAGACCTCTACGCAGGTTCTACCTACGCCCCTACCCTGAACGACACGGGAGGGGACGCCCCGTACACCTACTGCTATCTTCCCAGTCTGGGAGGCTCGAACCAGTGCGCCCCCTCCACAGCGTCCACAAGCCACACTTTCGCCGTGATGTACAGCACTCCCGGGACCTACTATCCAGAGTTCAATGCGACGGACTCGATGGGGGTCACCGTGTCGGTCGCCCGCAGCGAAAAGGTCTGGGCGCCTTTCGCGATCCCCTCCTCGGGCGCCTTCGCCCCCTCTCTGGACTTGGGTCAGAACACGACCCTCTATGCCCAGGTCTCCGGAGGAGCGCTCCCCATGACCGTATGGTGGAACGACTCCTCAGCGGGAGCATCGCTCTGCGCTCCCTCCCAGGTAGGGTCGTACGGGAACTACACGTGCGATATCACCCCCGACTGGGAAGGGGCACACGATGTCACGATCCAGGTGCGGGACGCCGCGGGGTCTCTGCACACCTCGACGGACTCCCTCCAGGTAAACACCCCTCCCGGAACCGTGCTGGTCGAGGCAAGGGCCGGCCAGTCCACCGCGACCCAGGGAGGGACCCTGCAGGACGAAACAGGCCTCGTGACGTACCTCAATACCACGTTTGCCGGGGGCACTGGCCCGTTCCACTACGCTTGGGTCCAGGGCGGTGTCCTTCTGACCAGCGGTAACATCACCGGGCGGGAGTTCAACTTCACATGGAAGTGGTGGGTGGCGGGCAACTACTCGCTGATGTTCTCCGTGGGCGATACCCAGGGATTCGCGACGAATGCCTCGCTCCGCGTCGTCGTCTATCCGCAGCTCGGTAGCGTGGCCTTCGGGGCGGAGTTCTCCCCCGTAGACCCGGGGGTACCCGACAACCTCTCGGTACTGTCTTCCGGTGGTGTTGCCCCGTTGGTCTATTCTTGGTCGACAGGGGACGGTCACACCTATTCCTCCACACGCCCGTACTACGTTTACAGCTGGTCCGCGCCCCAGAACTACACCGTGAGCCTCGTCGTGACCGACGGAACTGGTTTCTCCCGGAACTTTACGGCGACGCTCCAGGTCAGCCTTCCGATGGCCGCTCCGTGCGGCCCCCTTGCGACCCCGTCACCCACAGAAGCCGGGGTCTCCACGCGGTTCACTCTCGCGTGCATCACCGGGGGAACGGCCCCCTACGACCTCACCTGGGACTTCGGTGACGGTTCGACGACGGCGACGGTCGGGACCTCGGCCCTCCACAGCTTTGCCCTTCCGGGAAATTACACTGTCTTCGCCAAGGTCCGCGACGCAGGAGGCGGGTACGTGGTGAGTCAGGGATCGGTCGTCGAGGTGGTTTCCCGGGTACAAGTCCTCCTTCCCTCGCCTGGGACCCTCGGCTGTGGTCTGCAGGAGAACCTCAACCCCATTGATGTGGGGAGGAACGAATCCCTGTGTGCGGTCGCTGTGGGGGGTGTTGCTCCCTACACGTATGACTGGAGCGTGAACGGGAGCGCCCTCTCGACACACTTCGTGACCTTCTCCTCACCAGGGAATTTCACCCTATTGGTCACGGTCACTGACGCGAAGGGGGTCGTCGCTTCCCAGTCAGAGACGGTCCAAGCGGTGCCCTCTCCCAACCTATCCATTGACTGCGTCTCTCCCCAGTTGGACGTCAACCAGACCGAGCGACTCACGGCGGTGGGATCGGGAGGCATCGGCGCACCCGGGGCATGGAACTACACATGGTCCCTGAAGGGCACCCTGGCCGGATCAGGCCCCGAACTCAACTACACTTTCTCTGGTCCGAACGGGTTCACCGTCCCCGGCGACTACCGGTTCACCGTCCTCGCTTCCGACACCTCGGGATTCAACGTGCAAAGCTCCGTGAACGTCTCCCTGTTCGCAGATCCTGTCGCGTCCCTCACCCTGACCCACCCGTCGACAGACGAGGCGGCCACCGACAATGCGACCGCAACGTTGGCCGGAGGGGTGGGCCCCTACCAGTACGATTGGTCCCTGCAGACCCCCACGGGCTGGAGCAACCATACGACCGCGAACTCCGAGATCGCCTTACCCACGTCGGTGGTGGGCAGCTATCTCCTCACGCTCCGCGTGAACGACACGGTGGGATACCTCTCCCCTCCCGTGTCCGTGGGGTACGCGGTCAACGGTGCGCTGACCGGCAACCTCACGACCTCCGCTGGCGCGCAGGAAAATGCTTCGGTGGTGGGAGAAGTGATCGTCGCCCAGCTCTGCCTCACGCAGGGGGGGACAGGTCCCTACCAGTACAGCATCAACCCGAACGGGACACTCCCCACAGCGTGGTTCCCCCTCCCTTCCCCTTCGGACTGCACAAGGGCCAACCTGACGTACGGGAGCCCGGGGCAAGTCTGGGTCTCTTCCTGGATCCGGGATGCCCTCAACGAGACGTTTGTGACGATCTCGTCGCTGCAGATCGTCGCAGCCACTCTTCCTCCCCTGCTCTCCTCAAACCGGAGTCAGGTCGGCGTTCACAGCACTTGCTACGTTCACGCGTTCGAGGCGGACCCCTCGGCCTACATCTCATGGGCACTCCCTCCCCAGGACCTCGTGAACTCAACCACCTACCCGAATGGGACGGTCCGGCTGACCCCACTGGTCGTCGGCACCTACCAGATCGGGGCCGAGGCTCAGGCCACCTACCAAGGGAATCCGTTGGGGGGATCGCTGGGAGCCAATGCCACCCTGGTCGCCCTGGCCGGTCCTGCCGCTGACCTCCGGGTGCAGGTCTCGACCCCTTCGTTGGTGGTCGGACAGAACCTCTCGGTCACCCTGAAGGCGTTCGACCGGTGGGGGAATCCGGTCGGGACCTACTCCCATGGCTTTGCCCTAGCGATCTCTGGGGCCCTCTCGGGTGGTGATGGCGGCCCCTACGTGAACTACAGTGGGATCGCGGGCCTGGTCCAGGGGGGCGCTTTGGTCGTGCCCTCGATCGCGTGGCAGAATGGGACGCTGACGCTGGAGATCTCCCAGCATCGGGCCGGAGGGGAGGTGTATGGGTTCTCCGGTATCGGCCTTCCCCTGGTGGGAGGGAATGTGAGCTCGGCGGCGACCGTTTCCGCGACCTGGCTTCCAGCGGTGCGGAACCTTCGCCTACTGAACCCAGAGACCGTGTTCCAGAACTCGACCCAGAACGATACGGTGTGGAACATCTCCGACCTCTTCGGGAACCCGGTGCCCGGAGAGGCCGTCTGGGTGAACTGCACCTGGGGAAGCTACTCTGAATCCGCCCTCTCTCCGGTGTTTTCCTATCACGGCTCCACCTATGCGTGGGTGAACTACACCGTGCTCGGCTCGGTCGGCGGAACGGTCCAGGTGGTCAGCGAGTATGGACAACCGTTGTTGCTTCCCCTCCACGTGGCCCCGCCCCGGCTGACGTTGGGGGTGCTCCCTTCGACCGCTTGTTCTGGGATCTTCTGCGACGTCTCCGTGTGGTGGCCCCTGCTGCTCACTGGGGCGGTCACGATCCTGGGGACGCTCCTCCTCCTCGCTCTCCGTCGGAGGTCAGGGGACACCGGTGGAAGTGACAAGCCTGGGAAACCGGGAGAGGGCACCGAGGAGGTCACCGAGGAAGAACTTGCCCGGGACGCGGCGAACCACGAGTCGGTCGCCGCCTACGTGGCCCAGCATGGACCGGTGCTGGCTGCGCAGATCCGGTCCGACCTCGGAACCGAGGATCTTTCCGAGGCGGAACTCAACCTGCACCTGATGCGGTTGATGAGCGAGGGCCGGATCGTGACCCGCAGCAGCGACGACCCGGAGAAGCCCCTGTTCGTGGAGAGCGAGCGCGCGGCCGCGTCCCGTCGCGAGCGGGAGTCTCCGGGCCAAGGTGCGCGCGAGATCTCCCCCGTGCTCGACGAGTCGGCCCTGCGGGAGCACGCCTTGCAACAAGCGGCCGAGATCGGAGTCGATCCGCCCGAGGACACTGGGGAGGAACTCTTCGAGAGCGACGAGGACTGACCTCGGGAAGCAGGGGGATGAGATCCGACGTTCGGTCGAGAGAATGCTCTCACCCCTGGAAGGTAAGGGTCGGAGGACCGTGCCTGAGTGGCTAGCCGGGGCCGCTCAAAGGGGCAGGATCCCTTGGGGGCGGATCGCTGAGCCCCCTTTCCCGGGCCCGGCCTATCCGACGGCTCCGGTCATCTCGAGCTGGATGAGGCGGTTGAGTTCCAGGGCATAGTCGACCGGGAGCTCCTTGGCGAACTCGGCCAGGAAGCCCATGAGGATGAGGTGGATGGCGTCCGACTCCTTGAGCCCGCGGCTCATGAGGTAGAAGATCTCCTCTTCCCCGATCTTGCCGACCACGGCCTCGTGCGTGATGGTCGCGTCCTCCTCGTGGATCTCGTTGTACGGGTACGTGTCAGAGCGGCTGACGCCGTCCGGGAGCAGTGCATCGCAGCGGACCGCCGCCTTGACGCCGGTCGCACCCCGGGCCACGTGGAGCAGCCCCCGGTAGGAGGTCCGCCCGCCCCGGATCGCGATCGATTTCGAGACGATCTTGGAGGAGGTGTCGGGAGCGGCGTGGACCGCCTTGGCTCCCGAGTCGATGACCTGGCCCTCGCTCGCGAAGGCCACGGAGAGGATGTCCGCCCGGGCGCCGCGGCCCTTGAGGTAGACCGAGGGGTACTTCATCGTGACCTTGCTGCCCATGTTGCCGTCGACCCATTCCACGAGGGCGTTCTCGTAAGCGAACGCCCGCTTGGTCACGAGGTTATAGACGTTCTTGGACCAGTTCTGCACCGTCGTGTACCGGATCTTGGCGCTGGGCTCAGCGATCACTTCCACGACGGCGGCGTGAAGGGAATTGTCGGAATAGATGGGCGCGGTGCATCCCTCGATGTAATGGACCTTGGCTCCCTTGTCGGCGATGATGAGCGTGCGTTCGAACTGTCCGACCGAGCGCGCGTTGATCCGGAAGTAGGCCTGCAGCGGGATGCCGGCATCGACGCCGGGGGGCACGTAGACGAAGCTCCCGCCCGACCAGACGGCGCTGTTGAGGGCGGAGAACTTGTTGTCGGTGTAGGGGACGATCTTGCCGAAGTACTTGCGCAGGATGTCGGGGTACTCCTTGACCGCGGTGTCCGTGTCGGTGAAGACGACCCCCTTCTTCGTGAGGTCCTCCCGGATCTTGTGGTAGACGGTCCCGCTGTCGTACTGCGCGCCGACCCCACCGAAGAACTCCCGCTCCGCCTTCGGGATCCCGAGGCGGTCGAAGGTGTTCTTGACGTCCTGGGGAAGGTCCTCCCACTTCTTCCGGGGCTCCCCCTCCACGGGATTGGCGTAGTAGGTGTAGGCGTCGAAATCGATGTCCGAGAGATCCGGGCCCCAGTCCATCATGGGGCGTTCCAGGAAGTGCTCGTAGGCCGTCAGGCGGTAGTCGAGCATCCAGGAGGGTTCGTTCTTGATGCGCGAGATCTCCCGGATGATCTCGCGGGAGAGCCCGCGCTTCGTCCGGACCTTGTAGGTCTCCGGGTCCTTGAAATCGTAGCGGCTGTAGTCGAGGGGGGTTAGTTGGGAAGCATCCTGCATCGTCGTGTACCTTTCAGCGAGATTTAACCATCGCTCCGTATTTAAACATTCCGTGACCGAGGGGGCGGGTGAGCATCGAAAGCTCCGGTCCCTCGCCTCCTTCAGGCCACTCCGCGGAAGAAGGCCTCCGTCTTCTGGAGGGCATCCACGAGGCGGGCGGTATCGTTCTTCGTGTTGTAGACCGAATAGCTGGCCCGGGACATGGCGGGGACCCCGTACCGGCGCATGACGAGCTGGGCGCAGTGATGGCCCGCCCGGATGGCCACCCCTTCGTGGTCGAGCAGGGAGGCCATGTCGTGGGGATGCACCCCCTTGAGCGCGAAGGAGACGACCCCGTAGTGGCCCCGCTCGGGGGGTGGTCCGAAGGTGCGGACCTTCTCTCCGAAGGCGTCGTGGAGCCGGGTCCAGGCGTCGGCCACGAGCGCACGGTCGTGGGCGGTGATGTCCTCCCAGCCGAGGTGGTCCAAGTACTCCAGGGCCGCGGCCAGGGTGACCGCCCCCGCGATGTTGGGCGTCCCGGCCTCGAACTTGTAGGGAGGGTCCTTGTAGGTGACGCGTCCCCTCTCGACCTCCATGATCATCTCCCCGCCCCCCATGTAGGGGGCGATCTTCTTCAGGAGCTCCTTGCGTCCCCACAGGACGCCGATGCCGGTGGGGCCCAGCACCTTGTGGCCGGAGAAGGCGAGGAAGTCCACGCCCAGTTTCGTGACGTCCAGCTTGAGGTGGGGCGCCGACTGCGCCGCATCCAGGATCGAGAGGCTCCCTGCCTCCCGGGCCCTGTCCGCGATCTCGCGGACGGGGTTGAGGGTCCCCAGGGTATTGGAAACGTGGGTGAACGTGGTGACCTTGACGCCCTTCGTCACCAGCCGCTCGAGGTCTGCGGGGATCAGTTCCCCCTCCTCGTTGATCCCGACGAAGTCGAGCTGGATACCGGGGGATTCCCGGAGGAAGTGCCAGGGAACGATGTTGGAGTGGTGCTCCATCTCGGTCGAGACCACGCGGTCCCCCTTCGCGAGCAGGCTGCGGGAGAGCGAGGTCGCTAGGAGGTTGAGCGCCTCGGTCGTGCCCCGGACGAAGACGATCTCCTCCGGATCCTTCGCCCCGACGAAGCGGGCGGCCCGTTCGCGCGCCCCTTCGTAGGCGGCGGTGGCCTCCTCAGAGAGGGCGTAGACCCCGCGGTGGACGTTGGCGTTGAGTCGGTTGTAGAAATCGGCCTCCACCTCGATGACCTTGGTGGGCTTCTGCGAGGTCGCGGCGGAATCGAGGTAGACGAGGGGGCGGCCGTTGAAGTTGCGCGCAAGGATCGGAAAGTCCTTCCGACAGTCTTCGATGCTCATGCGCCGGCAGCCTTGATCCAGTCGTACCCTTTGCTCTCGAGCTCCTCGGCCAGGCTCCGGCCGCCCTCCTTGGCGACCACACCGTCGACGAGCACGTACACCCGGTCCGGGTTGATGTACTTGAGAATGCGCTGGTAGTGCGTGATGACGATGATCCCGAGGTCCGGGCGGCGCTGCTTGGCGATCGACTCCCCGACCACCTTCACCGCATCGATGTCAAGCCCGCTGTCGGGCTCGTCGAGGATGGAGAAGTGGGGTTCCAGGGTGGCCATCTGCAGGACCTCGATCCGCTTCTTCTCCCCGCCCGAGAATCCCTCGTTGAGCGAGCGCTTGAGGAAGCCATTGTCGACGCCCAGCTGGCTCATGTTCCCGTCCAACCGGGACTGGTAGGCGTCGATGTCGATCTCTTCGGCCACGTGTTTCTGGGTGTAGGCCGTCCAGAGGAACTTCGAGAGGGAGACCCCGGAGACCTCGACGGGGTACTGGAATCCCAGGAAGAGCCCCGCGCGGGCCCGGGCATCGGGGGTGAGGGACAGGAGGTCCTTCCCGTCCATGCTGGCGGTCCCGGCCGTGACGGTGTACCGGGGGTGCCCGGCGAGGGCATAGGCGAGGGTGCTCTTCCCGGAGCCGTTGGGCCCCATGATGGCGATGAGTTCCCCCTTCTTCACATCCAGGGTGACGCCCTTGAGGATTTCCTTCCCCGCCACGGTCACGTGCAGGTTGGATACCGAGAGCTTGCCTCCGCCTTCCGTCATGGTTTCTCGCGACCCTTTGGAGTCTGCAAGACTATTAAATAACTTGTAGCTAGTCGGTCCAGTGACGGTCATGGAAACGAGCAAGAGCCCCGGTGGACAGCGGACTTCCAGGAGCAGAGATTGAGGACCATCCCTGCCGGCCAGTTCGCTGACGCCAACGCTTCCCTAGAGGAAGCGCGGTATGTCGTCCTAGGGGTACCGTTCGACCGGACGACCTCCTTCCGGCCCGGGGCCCGGTTCGGCCCGGACCAGATCCGCACCCATTCCTGGAACTTCGAGACCCATGACCTTGAGACCGGGATCGATATCTCGGATCTCCCGATCCACGACGCGGGGAACCTCGAGGAGTTCGGGAGCGCCTCGGACATGGCCGAAGCGCTCCGGGCCACCGTCCGCCCCCTCTGGGAGGCCGGGAAGTTCCCGATCGTACTGGGCGGGGATCACGCGTGTGCGGCTCCCGTGGTGGAGGCCCTGCCGAAGGACCGTGAGGCGTTCGTGCTCTACTTGGACGCCCACATGGACTTCCGGGACGAATACCTGGGAGACAAGCGAAGCCACGCCTGCTCCTCCCGCCGGATGGCGGAGCACCTCGGATACGAGAACGTGGCCGTGGTCGGGGTCCGTTCCGTCTCCAAGGAAGAGACCGAGGCGATCCAGAAGACCGGGCTGCGGTTCCTGAGCGCCTACGACGTGCACCGTGCGGGGATGGAGGCGACCGTCCAGAAGGTCCTCAAGATGGCCGGCAAGCGGCCGATCTACATCTCGCTCGACATCGACTGTCTGGACCCTGCCTATGCGGGCGGGACGGGGACGCCGGAACCCTTCGGGCTGACCCCGCTGGACATCAAGGAGGCGATCGACACCGTGGGTCACCGCCTCATCGGGCTGGATATCATGGAGGTCTCCCCTCCCTACGACAACGGCAACACGAGCGCCGTCGCAGCGCGGCTGGCGCGGGAAGCCATCGTGCGTTCCTCGCGGGCCTAGGCGGGTCCCCGAAGATGGGCGCGCTGACCGACGGGGCCGAAGCCACGGTCACGGCAGAGGACTACCTCGGTATCCCAAGCGTCCGCAAGTTCCGTCTCCCAAAGGCCTACCGGCCCGAACAATTCGATCTCCGGCTGCGGGGGGAGCGCCTTCGCACCGAGGCACGGATGATGCGGGAGGCTCGCCGGATCGGGGTGCGCACCCCCCTGGTCCTCGACATCGACGAAGGTTCCCATTCCTTGGTGCTCGAGCGCATCGAGGGACGGACCCTGACCGAGATGTTCTACGAAGAGAAGACCCCCCTTTCCGAACTCCGCGCCGTGGTCTCGCGGCTGGGGGAGACCCTGGGCCGTCTCCACGCAGGGGGGCTTTCTCACGGAGACCTGACCGGATCGAACGCGTTGTGGACCGGCGAGGAGATCGCCTTCATCGACATGTCGATGGGCTCCCGGACCCCCGAGCTGGAGGACTTCGGCATCGACCTCCATTTGGTAGAGGAGGACCTCAGTACCCTGACGGACCAGGCCGAGGCGCTCTACCAAGCGTTCTTGGGCGGGTACCACCAGGGCGCCGGGAAGGACGCTGAGCGGCGCATCCGTCGCGCCCGGGAGATCAAGGGCCGCATCCGCTACTCGTAGGGCGGCCCCCTCCGCTGAGGGCTACACTGCCTGCAAGATCGCGACGATATCCATGACCCTAGGGCGGAAGAGCCACCGAGCCATGTTCCGTACCGGGCGGTTCGAGATGTGTTTGATGAGGTGGTAGTCCTTCACGTGCCGGCCCTGAGCGCCGTACGTGAAGCGAAGCGCCAGGACACGGAACTTCCGGTCGTGGTAATAGCGAAGGGGCCCCTCGGGTTCGAGGTAATTGAATGTCTCTGGAAGGAAGAAGCGGGTGTGGGTGGGATCCCAGTACGCTCCGGCGTAGTGTGCGTGGGGGACGTCCAAACGGAGGAGGCCCCCCTTCCTCAGGATGCGGTGAACCTCTCCCAGGACCTCGAAGAGCCCGTCGTCGGTCCTCGATCCGAGCCGATGGGGGACATGCTCCAAGAATTGGTGCGCCCAGACCAGGTCCACGGAATGGTCCCGGATCGGGATGCCTCCGAACAGGTCGCATTGGAGGTCGACCCCGGGAACGTGGGCCACGTCGAGCCCGAGGGCTCCGGGTTCCTTGCTCGCACCGCAACCCAGGTCCAAGACCCGGTCCGGGCCAGGGATTGGAAGGGCGGGCGGCCGGTCCGGACGGCTCGCGAGCGGGTGGTCGAAGGGTTGGTAGGGCCGGTCCTGCGGGATTCCCCCAGGGTCGTAGACCGGTGGCCCTCCCCGGAGCATGTGCTCGGTCCTGAACTCCAGCCGCATGGAACCCCTCGATAAGTTCCCTGCCCATAAACATTTGTGTTGTCCGGAGAGGTCGTTTCTCCCACGGGAGCAAAGTTAATCTGCGCCCCCGGGGATGACTGAGCGCCCGTGATGAGATTCCCCGACGGACACCAGGCGCGGCGGGAGCGGGGAGGCCAGGCCTTAGTGTACCTAGCCTTCCTAGTTCTCCTCCTTTCCAGCGGCTACGCTTTGGTGACGGAAGGAGCCGGGGGATCCCATGCCCGAGCTGATGGCGTGGCGAGTTCGCCTCTCCTCCTCTCGCACGAGGCAGTGGCCCAGGCGATTCGCTCGCTGAGCCACCCGGTCAGCCACGCAACTCCCTCACACCCCTTGGGTATCGCCGCCGAGGGCTGGACCCAGGTGAGCTCCGGGACTTCACCTTCGGTACGAGCCGGTATGGGCCTCACTTACGATGCGGCCGACGGCTATGTCCTCCTCTTCGGAGGCATGACGGGAACTGGGGTCCTTGGGGATACCTGGAAGTTCGTGAACGGGAGTTGGAGCCAGATCACCGTCTCCCCCGCGCCTCCCGCCCGCGAATGGCCGTCGATGACGTACGATGCG
This sequence comes from Thermoplasmata archaeon, assembly GCA_021809545.1. GTDB lineage: Archaea > Thermoplasmatota > Thermoplasmata > Lutacidiplasmatales > UBA184 > JAJYEA01. Next base: position 27,858 of record JAKAYL010000006.1, on the reverse strand, counting down.
GCCGACGGCTATGTCCTCCTGTACGGGGGCTGGACCGGAACGACCCACTTGAACGACACATGGAAGTACCTTCACGGGGTTTGGACGAACCTGACCTCGCAGCAGTCGAGCAGTCCTTCGGCGAGATCCGGGGCGGGGATGTCGTTCGACACGACGTCGGGTACAGTTGTCCTCTTCGGTGGGGTTACCGGCGCTACGAACCAGAATTTTCTAGATGATACCTGGACCTTCCAGGGGGGAAAGTGGCAGAACATCTCGGCCTCCATATTCATCAGACCCGCTCCGCGGGGGAATGAGGGTATGGTCTACGATTCCGGGGACGGCTACCTCCTGCTCTTTGGGGGGCAAGGGCCCCGGGGGTACCAGAACGACACTTGGGTGTTCTCAGGGGGGCATTGGAGCAACATCACAAAGCCCGCCGCCGCACACCCCTCCGAACGGAGCGAAGTGGCGATCGCCTACGACTTCTCCCTCAACACGACCGTGCTCTTTGGGGGCTATTCTCCGGCGGATCCCAACCTAGGGGACACTTGGACCTTCCGAGCGGGGACCTGGACCAATCTTACGGCGAATCTTCCGACGAGCCCCACGGGCAGGAGAGACATGGGGGCGAGTTTCGACTCGACCACCCGCGCTTCACTCTTCTTCGGGGGCATGAGTACCACGACCTCCCCTCCCCGCACCAACTATCTTCAGGACACTTGGTACTTCGCCGGGGCGCTCGCCGCCTCCCGTCCCGTGGTCAACACTTCCTCGGTCGATGGTGGGCAGCAGATACGGTTCTCGACGCAGGTCACCGGGGGTGTGGCTCCGTACGTGTTCGCATGGAAGTCCCTCCCGGGCTGCTCGTCGCAGGACCTCCCGAGCTTCACCTGCACGACGGCCAAGGTGCCCAGCAACAGCAGCTATTCGGTCTACGTCAACGTGACCGACGCCGTCGGGGGAACGACCAACAGCCCGCCCGTCCCGGTCACCGTGGCCCCTGACCCCGCGCTCTCTCCTGTGCGGGCCGTCCCCTCTTCGATCGATTCCGGACAGACGGTGCTCTTCAACACCACAGCCACCGGGGGCTCCGGGACCTACACCTTCACCTGGACTGGGTTGCCGACGGGCTGCCTGTCCCAGAACCTCTCCGCCCTTTCCTGCACTCCCTCCGTGACAAAGAACGCCTCCTTCCTCGTCAACGTGACAGTCGAAGATACCCACAATTTCACCGTGGTCGCCCCCCCTCTCACCTACACGGTCTTGGCCGACGACCAAGTGGGCCCGGTCGTAGCCTCTCGCCCTTCTGCGGACAGTGGTCAATTGGTGAACTTCACTGTCGCGGTCTCGAACGGGACTGGGGTCTACAACATCTCATGGTCCGGGCTTCCCGCAGGATGTGTTTCCGGGAACTCCACGATCCTCTCGTGCCAGCCCTCCGTGGCACAGAACGGCTCATCCACGGTGAGCGTGTCGGTTCAGGACTCGAACGGATTTGCCAACACGACGGGATCCCCTCTCTACTTCCCGGTCTACTCGGACCCCTCGGTTTCGGCTCCCTCCGCGAACCACAACCCGACGGACGCCAATCGCTCGCTCCAGCTCAACGTCACGACCCTGGGGGGCACGGGCCAGTATACCTTGGTGTGGTCGGGTCTCCCACCTGGATGCCCGACGCAGAACAGTTCTCGGCTCGTGTGTTCCCCTTCGCAGCCGGGGAACTACATTCTCTTCGTGACAGCTACGGATTCCAATGGTTTCACCGTCCGGAGCGCCAATCTCTCATTGGACGTAGTCTCTGATCCTCTCATCACCTCCTTCACGGCTTCCCCCTCGGTCGTAATGCTCGGGAACTCCACGACCGTCCAGGTCAACGCGACCGGGGGACTGGTCCCCTACTTCTTCTCCTACACTGGTGCGCCGAGCTTACCTGCAGGCTGTTCCACCACGAACCGGGCCACCTGGAACTGTACTCCTACCGCGACAGGGACCTTTGACCTTGAGGTCTACCTCAAGGACGCCGAGGGGGCTTCGGTGACCGCATTTACTAATCTCACGGTCCGGCCGATCCCCTCCTCCTCACCTTACATCCAGTCCTTCACAGCGACACCCGACAATTTCACCCTCGGGAGCACCACCAATCTGTCGACCAATGTGAGTGGGGGTATTCTGCCGTACTCGTTCTCGTATACTGGTCTCCCGGGCGGTTGCTCCACGGCCAACAGCAGCCTGCTTTATTGCACGCCCTCGGTCAGCGGGAATTTCACCGTCAAGGTGACGGTGGTCGACGCCGAGCAACGGATTGTCACGGCCTCTCTGACCCTTACGGTGAACCCCCTGGGGAACCCGGGCGGACCCCTCATCTATGCCTATTCGGCAAACCCGAACCCTCTGTACCTCGGGCAAAAGACCCTGATCACTGTCACCGTGTCGGGAGGGACTGCGCCCTACTCTTTCGCCTACTCGGGACTGCCCCTGGGTTGCCTTTCCTCCAATACTAGCAACCTGCCCTGCACTCCCACCCACTTTGGAACCTACACGATCACCGTGACAGTGACAGACCATGCGGGGCTCTCGACGACAAGCAACGTGCTCGTTCTCAAGGTGCTCTCCAAGGGTGGCACCAGCACACCGAGCTCTCCCTGGACCTTCTTCGGGGGCTCTGCGTTGGTCTGGATCCTTCTTGCCGTGGCCATCTTTGCTGCGGTCCTCTTCTTTGCGCTCTTTTGGGCCCGGAACAGGGATCAGGAGAAGCCCTCTACCTCGGACCAGGAACCCGAGGCTCCCAGCCCGGGGTCGGATTCTCCCTTGCCCCCGCAGCCCGGCGAACCCCCGGAGGTTGTGGAGGCTAGCTATCCCTTGGCCGTAGAGGCCGAAGAGGTAGCGAAGGAGGGATCCTCCACCCCCGTCCCAGAGGATATCTATCGCCCCTGGACGATGAAAGTGACCACGGAGGGGATCGAGTTCCAGGAGATCGGCCCCGGGGCGAAACCGGTCACGAACATCCCAATCCGGAAGGAGACACCGGAGGGGGAACCGGAACCCGCAGTTCCACCCGAGGAGCCTCTCAAGGGGCAGGATGCTTACGCCATCATGGCTGCGCTGGCCAAGAAGGCGCAGACAGCGGATTCTCTAAGGAAGCAAGTTGCACTCTCAGATGACCGGTTTGCGGTCCTGTTGGGAGTCCTGATCAAAGCCCAGCTGGTGGCGAAGGGGGCCGTGAGGAAGAAGGGAGAACCTCTCTATTCCCTCACTCCCCTGGGCCAGAGGATCAACCGCAAGGGCACATCCCAAGAGAAGGAGCCTGCGCCGAGCGAATCCTCGCAGGTCCCAGACAAGAAGATGCCCAAGGGAAAGAAGGGTTCGACGAAGAAAAAGGGCCGTCCGAAGACCCCTGAACCCTCCACCCCTTCCGCCCGGGATGTCTATCAGAGCTGGTCAGCCGAGGTCCGAGGAGACACCGAGAACATTCAGGAGAAGAAGTCCTGAACCACCGCTTCCTATGAGGGAGTGAAACATTGGCCATCTTATCAATCTAGATAGTCGCAATTTACACTCAAAGCGAATCTCCGAGAGGGTCGTAGACCACAGAAGGGTCAATTGGTTCAGGTGGCAAGAGCCTTCTTCCATTTTCCCACTTGCTTGGGTTTCGAGTCGGAATGGTAGAATGGTAGCGTGAGTAAGGGTTGGTATCGCCAAGGTTGCTCTTATCTCCGGAAACCTCCTTTCCCTTCCTAGTTTGGACGGATAATAGTAGTGCGATAACAACTACGGCAATTGCTCCAAGTGCTATGAGGTACCAATCATACAGAAATGGTGTGCTTGATGTGGTGCTACCAGTGACTACCACGGATGGATGATTGGCGTTTTGTGCGGTAGATGTCCAAGTTACAACATGCCCCGCCGAATCCGTAACTGTGAGTTGAGGGGCATAGGTTCCTGGATTGCGGTACGTGTGAGTTATCGGCTGAACCTGGTCCATCAAAGTGGACTGGCCGTCTCCGAAAGTCCAACTCAGGTGGTACGGTGCACTTCCTCCAACAACTTCGGGGGCGAAAGTGGTCGAAAGAGGGGCGGATCCGTGCATATTAAAGGCAGCGACAAGTACCTCCAATTGAGATGCTGATTGACTCCCCCCTGTGACTGAAACGATCAAACCCGCCATCGCAAGGTTTCCCGCCGCATCCTCTACTGTCACTGTGGCAACGTACTGTCCAACGTGGGTGTAGGTATGGGTGACGTCTGCACCCCAGTCTTCAGAAGAGTTGTCTCCGAAGTTCCAAGTGTAGTTGTAAGGGGCATGACCGCCCGTTGCCATGACCTGCAAAAGCGGGGATAGAGGTGCGGGTCCAGTCAGCGGGTCGCCTGATACGCCTACTTCGAGGCCACCAGTTTGATTCCCTTGAGGTTGTGGGTAGACCAAAACCGTCGAAGTAGCCTGAGCTACAGCTCCTCGAGAATCTACTGCGGTTACGACAACCGAATACGTTCCCGCGACGGAGTACTGGTGGTGGATACTCGCTCCAGCGGCGGTCGCACCGTCACCGAAAGCCCATACAAACGTGTATGGAGGCGCTCCACTGGAGGCTGCGGCGCTAAAGTTAGTCTGTAATGGCGCCACTCCGGAAGCGGGATTCTCGCTCAGCGTCACAGTGAAACTCGATTGATTGTTGTTGAGCAAGGTCACTTGGGCGGTGGAAGTGGCCACGTGTCCACCGCTGTCGTCAGTAACCAAGGAAATGGTGAAAGTACATCCCTGAGCTGAACAGCCCGTGGCAGGGACATCGTACACGTGTGAGACTTGTTGTCCGCTACCTGTCGAACCGTCTCCGAATCCCCATTCATCACTGTAGGGTGCGACACCTCCGCTTACCTGGGCAGACATAGTCACGAGGAGCGGGGCATACCCCACGGTTGGCGTACTGAAGGTGATGTACGAGAGCAGCGCCCCTCCAGATCCATTCGGGTTGATGACTCTTACCGATGCGGTGGCGGTTGCCTGAACTCCGTTGGAATCTACAGCAGTCACTACGACCAAGTACGTGCAGACGTTGGACGTGCCATTGGCTACATTACAGGTAAAAGTATGGCTCACGGTTAACCCAGATCCACTGCTCCCATCCCCAAAATTCCACGAATATGCATATGGGGGAGTACCTCCTGTCGCATTAGCGCTCATGGTGACGGTCAATGGTGAGTAACCGGAATTGCTGCTATCGAGTCTCAGCGAGGTTTGAAGAGGTATGCTCGCATTCAAAGAAATAATGGAAATAGAGTCAGAAAACAGATTTGCCACAAACACGCAATTGCATTTTGGAACGAACTGAATCCCATCCGGGTGTAGCCCTACTGGGATTGAGCCCATTACCGAATTGGAGGTGTCGTTGACAACGGTAAGATTATTCGATCCGGAGTTGCTTACGTAGAGTTCTGAGTGCGGCAAGCCGGCTGCCACTTGTGGAAGAGATCCGAGTGGGATGGCTCCAATTATGGTGTTCGAGGAACCAGAGATAATTGTAAGATTGCTTGACCCCCAATCCGGAACGTAGATGTCGTTGTTTGAGGAATCATACCATGGGGCTTGGGGCTCCGACCCTACGGGGAGAGTGCCGACAACCTGGTTGGTGGCAGGGTTGATTATGGAGACTGTCGATGCGTTGTCGTTCGCAACATAGAGAAGTCCATTCGTCTTGTCAAGGACAATGCCATACGGCCCGCTACCTACGGGGATAGACCCAGAAACTTGGTTGGTCTTTGCATTGATTATCGTGACATTATCGGAAATCCGATTCGTCGAATAGAGAGATGCTGTGATAGGGTCATAGACAATCATCCATGGGCCGACTCCAGAAGTTAAGTTCTTGACGACAGTGTTGGTAGTCGTGTTGATTAGCGAGATTGTCTGACTGCCGCCATTAATGCCTACGTTATCCACATATAGGAGGCCACTATTATTGTCTAGAGTCAGTCCTTCGGGATACACTCCAACGCTGATATTTGCTACGACGAGGTCAGTTGTTGTGTTGATCACTGCAACTCGGCCTGCGGCCTGTTCAGAAATGTACAGCAGGCCGTTAAGTGGATCAAAAAAGAAATGATTCGGTTCATAGGCTGTGCCGCTGTTTATGTAATTGCCGGAAAGCAAAGAGTCACTGGAAAGTAGTAGGGTCTTTTGTACTCCTGGCAGATTTGCTAGTGGGGTATGGGGTGTAACGAGGGAATGCTGAATGCTAACTTGTGATTCTGAGGGGAGGGACGAGTTGGTGTTCCGGGAAAACGGGGTCACTTGTGGGAGTGGAAATATGGCGGAGGCCGTTGCTGCAACAAGAATAATTACCACAATCCGGCTGAGTGTCAGCCACCCGGAACGATTCCCGATAGGCTGTCTCCGCCCAGCCTGACGACAAATCTTCTCTTCAGGCGCTGCCCACGAAGACAGGAGCACTTGTTCGGGGCCCGAACAGGGGGGGGTGGGGGCGAGTTGCTTTCGTTCAGCTAACATCGACTATTTTTACGGTGGCGCCAAATATAAGTAGGTGGCCTATATTCGTCCTATCGGATTGGACTCCGTGTCATAGTGTATCATGGTCGGGTTGAACAAAGTCATCCCCCGGGGTCTTACGACAAACGAGGTTCTAGTTCTACGTAATCTTCTGGCAAGAACCGATGAGCCTGAGACTAATCGTATACGTAGTCTTAGAATTCCACGTTCCACATATCTGGAAATTAAACAAAGAGTGTATTCCATTGGCCTTCTGGAAGATAGATATGTTCCATCTCCATTGGTACTGGGGTACCAGGGGGTTTCATTCCTTCTTACCCGCCCATTTGCCGAATCTCGAGAATCTACGGCTGAGGCGCTCTGCAGTTTTCCCGGAAGTGTTCTAGTTTGGTCGGGAATTCAGACAGTCTTAGGAGTGGTGTTCCATCGCACAGTGGATGAGATGGCCCGTTTTCGATCATCCGTAGAAGGGGGCGACTCCTTCGGGAGAGGACTCATCCACTTGGAGATCCCTTCGGATCAACCCTTGGTGCCGGTTTATTTTGATTTTGAAGGAGCATGGAGTCACTTCGCGGGCGCCGAAGGTGTGCTTCGATACCCTCGAGCGCTTCCTTACGCAAAGAATTCGCGGGGCCACGGTATCTCAAACAAGACTTTGATTGACCTCTGGAGCCTTATTCACCGGCCTTTTGGAGACGAAGCATCGCACCGCAAGTCTCATCTTATTGGTCCTGCCACTCTTCCCAGGTCTCAACGAAGACTTTTGGCGAACGGGTACGTCGAGTGGCGTACTTTCTTGTCAGTCCAAAGGATTCCAGATTATGCAGGACGTGACATTTCGGATGTTGTATTTTTAACAGGGCAAGTCAGACGGGAGGACGGTCTGTATGCTCTGTTTAGGGATCTTGCCGAAACTTGTGGGGTATTCCCCTTTCTGTTAGCGTCGGATGGAAATTCTGTGATAGTGGGGCTTCTAGCCGCAAGGCGAGGATCTACCGGGCGTGAGAGTACAGCTTCCAACCCCAGGGCCGCAGTCTTCCCTATTGTGAGTAATCATCTCACTGGTATGGAAGTAATCCGTGAGCCCATCTCGCTCCTCAAGGTCCATAGGTCACATAGGTATGACTGCCTCGCACCCCTGGCTGAGTGACGAGTTAGGAAAGATCCAGTAGTCGGTAGATTACTTCGACGTATTGTCCTTCGCAGCCTTAGGCTGATTCGGGGTAGTCTTCTCCAACCCTGCCCTGGATTTCTTGGCACGAGACATGAGATTCTGTGTTTTACTTTCCACATCCGATGGCTGAGAAGAGTCTCTCGAATCCTTCCCTCGATCTGCATCTACTCGAAGCTCCATCGGTTGGAGGAGCTGAGGGTCGATGTGTTGGACGTTGGGATTCACTTCTTCAGGTTTTATTGAACCTCCGAAGGGATTCTCTTCGTTCTTGTTAGGCCCAATTCTCCGCTCCAGGATAACTCTCGGGACAGGTGCGTCTTCAGTATTTGGCGGGGATATCGGAGATTTCCGATCAGCGACGTTCTCGGACTCTCGAGCTATTTCGATGGTCCCAATGTCTGACTTTTTCACAGGAGAAACATGAGAAAGTCCGTCCGACTTTGCGCTTTGGACAAACCTCCAACCGATGCGGGTTAGGGCATACACCTGGCCCTTGGTAGGAGATTCCTGGCGGAGAACCAGGCCGGCATCAACCAGAACGGTAAGTAGGCCGTAAAGTGCAGTGTCGGTCAGAGTTGATGGTAATCGAATCTCCGGTAGGGGACAGGGGGCTTTCGAGAGGATAGCTAAGACATTGTAGGCATCGATCTCAGTGGGAATCACCCTCTGGTTCTGGTCACCTAGTGGTGTTGCTCCCCCTTCCTTCCTCAGAGTACCTAAATCGCCACTCGGGGAAAGAACGCCAGGCAATGTGTTCTCGACATGAAGTCCGCTAGGGGAGACTGTTAAGGACCAATGGGGCGGTATGGGTACCTCTTGCACTCCAGCTGAGTTTGCTGTACGGGGTGGGGGTGGAAGATACGTGCCGTACGACTCATCCTCCGACCATTCCGGGGGGGCCGGGGGGAGAAGCAACCCTTCATAGTACTTCGATGGTATTTTTGGCGAGGCGACAGGGGATGAAGCGACGTTCTGGGGTGGTGGTTCCGGGAGAGTGCTTTCGCTAGAACGACTCCTGAAAAGCACTAATGCAAGAATTGCCACCGCTATCAAAACAATAATTAACAGCAAGATATAGAATAGCTGGATGCCAAGAACATCGATATTCCAAAAACTACTTTTCCCTGAGGGATGTGTGGGGGTGCCTCCATTTGGATTGGTTACATCCACTACTCGGAAGGAAGGTGGGGCAGTTCTATTTGTTGCATCAGTAGCCCATACTCCAAAAGTGTAGGTCCCGGCATGAGGCAGGACTATGATCCAAGTCTGGCCAGTGTGGCTACTATTGGATCCGTTTAGTGACCAAGTCAACGATATTGGTGAAGTCCCTCCTGAAACTTGGGCATACAACGTGACGGAGCTCCCAGTAACAATGCTAGTGGCGTTGGACGAGAGGACGACGGAAAGCGGCAGCGCTACTCCAGTTACTGTGAGGTTGGTAAACGCGGATGCCGTGTTACCATTTGCGTCTGTAACCAAGACCCATACTTTGAAGCTTCCCAGGGAATCCGGAATACAAGGGAGGCTTGCTACATTGGCACTATAACATCCTGGGGGTAAACTCGAATAAGAGTACGTGTAAGGTGTGCTACCATTCTCAACTTTGGTTACAAAAGTTGTTGAATTTCCTATGGTGACAGATGGGGAGCTTGTAGTGAATAAAGAAATAGTTAGTTTTGTTGAGAGGACCTTGACCACGAGAATTCCCGTAGCCGTGGCCTGAGGTGTGGCTGAGTCCTTGACGGTTGCTGTTACTGTGAAATTCCCTGGAGCGGATGGCACACAAGTGAAACTGGCCGAAGAAGCACTGCTGCATCCTGAAGGCAAGCCCGAGTAGGCAAAAATATACGGGGCTACGCCTCCTTGAACTTGGGTTGAAATGTCTGTCGCAGAGTTGGCGTACACTGGATTCGGATTTGCAGAAATCGACTGAATGCTCAGTACTGTGGGCGTGGTGTTGTTTACTTGTAGAACCACACTTCTCGAGGTGGAGTTACCAAATGTATCTGTGACGGTTACAGTAACAGTGAAAGTACCTGCGACGGTTGGGGTACACTGAAGGTTCGAGGTGTTAGATGAGGTGCACCCCAATGGGAGGCCAGCAAAGCTAAACCCATAAGGGATCGAACCACCCGTCACTGTCACGTTGAGAAAGGTGGTTTGTCCAAGGGTGAGTGGGTTGGGTGAAGCCTTGAATGCGAGGATGGTTGGCAGTTGAGGTTGGAGCACTTTAAGGGTCAGTGATGCGTTGGTTGAAATACCGGAACCGTCAATCGCAAAGATTTTAATGCTAAAATCTCCAGAAATTATTGGTGTGCAATTTAACAATGCACTGTTGGTCGAAGCACAACCACTAGGGAGTCCCACATAGCTGTACGTGATAGTTGGTGATCCGCCAGAAAGGGTGGCTTTCAGGGCAGTGCTGTTGTTGACATAGACTGGATTCGGTATCGATGTGAAGTTGACGATTTTTGGTGCTGAGTATATCGTTAGCATCAACTGCGCCGATGTAGAGTTGCCAAGAGAGTCGTGTACCGTCACCTTCACAGTTGACGTACCCGGTAGAGTGGGCGTGCATGAAAGGGTGGAAGAATTGACACTATTGCACCCTGTTGGCAGGCCCGAGTAATTGTACGAATACGCGGGTTTCCCACCCACACTCGTTACATTTAGTATCGTTGTTTGATTGACGTCAAGATTCGGTTTCGAGGCGACAAAACTTGAGACAAACAACGATGCAGGCGGTGCGTCAATTACAGAGACAAGGGTGGTTCCGCCATCTGGGATAAAGAGTTGATTGTTGGTTGAGTCAAAGGCCCCAAAATTTGGGTTTGCCGGCATTGAGATAGTCGCATCCACTTTGAGCGTACCTCCATTAATCACAGATACGTTGTTGGAATTCTGATTGCCAACGTAGATCTCTCCATTGGCGCTGTCGAGAGTCACCCCGTAGGGGTAAGCGCCTACGGGGACAGAAGCAACCACCGAATCCGTTGTGGCATTGATAACCGTGATGTTGTTGGATAGCGAGTTGGGAACGATCACGTCACCGTCAATTGGATCATACACTAACGCACCCCAGGGTTGCGATCCCACGGGTACTGTGGTGAGCACAGAATTGTTACTTCCATCTATGACCGTAACTTGGTCTGAATTTGAGTCACCGACGAAAAGGTTCCCATTCTGTGGGTCGAAAGCTATGCCGTATGGCCCAGCCCCTGTCGGGATTGTGCCGCTCACTGTATTGGAAGACGTGTTGATAATCGAAACGTCTGAAGACTGTCCCTCAGTCACATAGATATTCTTGTTATTGTTATCGAAGACTGCTATTCTAGGGTAAGTCGTAACGGTAGTTGACGTCACAACTGTGTTTGTTGAACCATTGATTATCGTAACGGTGTCGCTAGCTGAATTGGGAACAAATATTTCCCCGTTCTGTGTATCGAAACATGCTCCTTGTGGGGCGCTGCCGACCGGGATATTCGTTATCACCTTGTCCGTGGCTCCATCGATGACGCTAAGATTCCCGTCGTTAAAATTAGGCACAAAGATCTGATTGTTTTGGCTATCATAAGTCAAGCCGAGTGGTGAATTCCCGACCGTGATGTTCTGAATTATGCAGTTTGTACACGCATGAGTTCTTGGAGGGAGTGACTCAAGCGGGCTAAGATTGTTCGAGTGGGCGGAGGAGGAATCTGCGACAAGAGAGTTATTTTCAAGAAAGCCTCCCAATGGGGCCCCTCCTATTAATATGCTTAGAACAAGAGCGCAGAGCAGCGTTCCTCTGTCCATTTGAAATGGGACAAACGCTACAAACACTTAAGGGTAACCCTTCGTTTGTCGGTCAGGGAACCGACTAGGTTGCATCCTCCCGTTCGAGCAGAATACTTGGCATTGGATATGAGGCATATAGTTCTTTCTCACTGCCGGATGCGTCTACCGGACCAAACTTAAGTAGGACTACCCCCTGAGGGGAAAGCACGGAAGGTTTCAATTTGGCGGGTAAGTCCTTTCAAGAGTTCCGAGACACTTGGAGTGCATATCGTTTTCCTGATGAACTCCGCTATCTTGAGCATCGATGGCTCAACCTTCGAGCGTCACTCAGAAATCAGGGTCACATAGTTCTTCCGGGGGGCGTCGTCCTTCCTTTTAGTTCGGGAAACAAACAGACTCGCTTCCGTCTCCTGTCATTTTGCTTGATGGAAGGAGTCCTATTTCATACACAGGGAACTGCGGGTTGGAGGATCGATATAGCGAAGGGAACCTTCACCACCCCTAAGGGCGTAACCTTTTACATCGATAGTTTCAACAGAGTCATTTTTTCAGAAACATATCTTCATGACGTTCATTTCGTGGATTTTGAAGGAAATGGGCGCCTTGTGGTAGACGCGGGGGGCTTTGTAGGAGATACTTCTCTCTACTATGCTGCTCTCGGATTCCAAGTTGTTTCCCTAGAACCAGATAATTCATCCTACTCTTGGCTTACGAAGAACATCTCGCTTAATCCTCATCTGTCAGAAAAGATTGCAGCGATGCACAGTGCAATCGGTGAAGATGGTGAGATTATGTTTGCCATGACACACACAGGCGCAAGTTCCGCGTTTAAGTCTTCCAATCAAGAAAAGATTCGGAGTTTGAGTCTGAAATCCATCTTGGCCGCACACCCAAATGCTCATCCGTACCTCCTTCACCTCGACGTGAAGGGGGTCGAGTTCAAGCTGATTGAACAGCCTGAGGTAGCCAAGTTTGAAAGGGTGCGGCTGGAATACACATCTAACGTCGAGGGTAATTACCTAGGGTCTCCAGACGAACTGGAGGCAAAATTGCGTGGGTATGGTTTCACTCAAATGCGAAGGTATAAACACAATTTCGGTCCATATCCCTTGGAGGAGCATGGCACCATCGACGCGTCGAAGTAGTCTCGGGAAAATGATCAGTTGCTGACCTCTATAACCGAGCGGACTTTTTCCGCGAATAATAAATTCCCTGGAAGATTGTACCTTAGCCATCGAATCCGAGATGTCCCGAGAGATCCTCCCATCCGAGTATTTACTCCAATTCGGACGAGCCTTCCCGGGTGCTTCTCTTGGGCCAACCTAAGACTCAAATCAGTATCCTCCAAAGCGTTCGTATAACGCTCATCAAACCTCGTATTTTCGAGTACACTTGACCGGTAAATGGAAATGGGCTGAACGCTCAGGAAAGTGGGAACCGTGGTGACACGAAATCTTTTTGCCAAGAAGTGATCTGAGACCCCTCGAAGAGGTTCGGTCTTCACGGGCAAGACAGGAGGAACTCCCAGCTTCCGCGCGAAAGTAAGAAACACATTGTAGGTTCCTTCTTTCTCGCCGGAACGCTGCGAGAGTCTATGTCCCAATTTCCATGATATGGTATCTTCATTCAGCAGAGTCAAAATCCATGAAGAGGAGAGCATCTTGCGGTCGCAGTAGATGGTAGGTTTGATCCATTCCGTCCCCTCACGTTTATCCATTTCCGCTCTCCATTCTGACCATGGGGATTGGGGGCTAAGATCATCGTTGGTCAGGACAATCCACTTCGGGTCTAGTTCGAGTGCGGCAGATATCCCAACATTCATCGAGTGAGCAAAATTAAAACCCCATCCTCGGGATTCTACAAAAAGGATGTCAAGATGGGGAAAGCTCCGGAGAAATTCGCTGGCCAAGGGTCCGGATGCGTCGGCTGTAGGTACTACTGCTACGCAATCTGGCTTTCCTCTTCCTAAGTGAGGCACGACAGTCGGCTTTCCTTTGGGTCTGGAACAGAGAAAGTTCCGAATGTCAGCGACGGAATGAAAGGACTGATAGAGTGACACTAAGTCCTCGGGATTTTGACTCCGGAAGAGGGCCTCACGTGATTCACCGTCGGGCATATCTTGACCCATAGTTTACTTTCTTTCGTCAGGTGTGTGCGAAGACAAAGCATCGGGATCCCGTTCCCGGCTGCCGGTCCGCTCGCACGAAGCCGAAACGCTCGAACTGGAACATCTCTCCCTCTCGGACCGTCGTCAATGCCCCCTCTCCGTACCCTTCCACTCTCGTCCCGTCCGGCATCAGGACCGACACGGCGACCGCGTCCCGTACCGGCACCCACTGGATCCGGGGGAGGGGCTTGTTCGGTACCGAGGTGAATTGTGCCTTCAACGAGCCATCCCCGCGCCGCTCCTTGGCGAGCTCGACGTTGAGAAGCTCCTTGAGCCGGATCTCCTTCCCCAGGTTCTTCTCGACGTCCTTGGCGGGGAGGTAGAACTCCCCGGCGCCGACCTCCACCGCCCGGTGCCCCATCTCGGGCCTGTCGGGGTGGTTGGGGAGTTCCACCGTCGAGAGCTCTTGCGGGAAATCGTAGACCACGACACGCACGGGGTCGCTCACGAAAGCCCTCCGGGGAGTGACGGGATCTAGGAGCCGGCGGTTCTCCGCGTAGAGCGATTCGGCAGGGACCTCGACGTCGGCGAGGGACATCCCGAAGGAAAGGACGAAGGAGCGAATGGCCTCGCTCCGGATCCCTCGCCGTGCGAGGGCACCGAAGCTCCAGGTGCGGGGGTCGGTCCACCCGTCGTAGAGCCCGCTCAAGACCTCCTGCATCGACTTGCTCTTTGAGATCTTCGCCTCCCGCACCCGCAGTATCCCCCAGTGGGCAAAGGACGGACCTTTGAGACCGAGCGCTTTCCAGAGCGCCTCCTCCATGAGGTCCTCCATCACGAGGTCCTTTCCCCGGATGACATGCGTGATCCCCAGTTCCACATCGTCCACGGCCCAGGAGAACTCCAGGAGGGGCCACACCCGGTACTTGTGCCCCACCCGGGGGTGCTCGTCCTCGGAGATTCGAAGGAGGACCCGGTCACGGAAGGCCGGGTTGGGATGGTCCATGGCGGTCTTCAGCCGGACGACGGCCTCCCCCTTCCGGTACTTCCCGGAGAGCATGCCCTCCCAGGCCTCGAGCTGCAGGTCCTTGGTTTGGTCCCGCTCGGGGCAGGCCAGGGCGTGCTCTCGGTTGAAACGGAGCTTCTCCGAGGGGCAGGTGCAGACGTAGGCGTGTCCTCCGCTCAGAAGCCGTGGGACATATTGGTAGTGCCGCTCTATCCGGTCCGACTTGTAGAGGACCGCATCGGGCGTCACCCCGGCGGACTTGAGATCGTTCAAGATGAGGGAATATCCCTCGGGGACGGGCTTCTTCTCCTCGGAGCCGATCGTGTCGTCGAAGACCAGGTAGAACTTGCCGTCGTAGAGCTTCCGGTACTCATCGTTGATGTAGACCCCACGGGCGTTGCCGATATGGAGGGCCCCGGAGGGGAAGGGGGCGAAACGAAGGACGACCTTGCCCTTCTCGGCCCCGGGAAGGGGAGGAAGCCCCCCCTTCTCCTCCCGGGCCTCGGGGGGTGCCTTGGGGAGGCTCTCCGCAAGACGGGTGCGCTCCTCGGGGGCGAGAGCGTTGACCTCTTCGACGGCGGCCTTCACAACATCGGCGCCCGGACTCCCGGGGACCCGGAGTTCCGGGTGGGTGCGGAGCAAGGCGCTGAGGACCGTCTCCCAACGGGCCGAGCCGCCGTGCTTCGCTGCGTTCTCTAGGGCCACGCGGCGGGCATGCTCCTTCAGACTGTCTTTGTCGTACTCTCCCATGGACCGGTGCGGCAGGGGGAGTAGACTCGACCCCACTTTATGATGACGGTGCGGGGAAGCGGCTAGGAGCTCCGGTCCCAGTCGGCATCTTCACCGGAGCGTGCCTTCTTTCGGTGGTCGGACGCTCGGACAGCGGACTCCAGGGTGAGTTCCCCCTGGAGAACGCGGGCAGCGAGCTCTCTCCGGATGGTGTACCGTCCCCCGCTCAGCTCCCGGGACCGGTGCTGCAGGTCCCGGAGCGCCCCCTCGGTGAGGTGGTAATGGAGCGGCCGCTCCACCCGGTTCCCCCGGGTCGCAGCGATGGTACGGGCCGAGACGGGGTCGTTGTTCCGCATCCCGTGGGGGGTGCTTCCGGTCTCGTCCACCATCTCGACGGCGAAGTGCTGTTCGAGGAGGTGATTGACGATGCGCACGTGCCGTACCCGGTCCCCGTTCCCCACGCGGAAGAGGAGGGACGCCTCTGGGAACGCGGAAGAGAGCCCCCGTCCCAGATCGGTGACGGATTCCGGTCGGGGAAGGACGCCCGAGGCGAGGCAGCGCTCCCCGGGGCCCAGGATGGCGAAGCCCGGACGGGGCCCGGGGTCGATCCCTAGGCGGATCTCTCCCCGGGAGGGGAAGGCGCCCAGCGCCGCCTGCAGGAGGGCCCAGGTCTCCAGTGTTCGGCCCTTCCGGGCGATGATCGTCCCGGGGTGGTGGAGGTGTTCGGCCTCCTTGGGGGAGGTCAGGATAACCCGCACCGAACGAGGGACCTCCTCGCCCGGGAGAAGACTGACCGCGGGGATCCCCTGCTCGCGGAGCAACTGTGCGAGCTCACCGTAAAGGGCGGGGTCTTCCGTGAGAATCCCGATCTCTCCCTTCGGCACCAATTATATAGAGCCAGTACCCTGTTATGGCCTTTGCCATGGAAGAATCCCGCGCCGCGTTGCTCGTAGTGGTCATCGGTACCCTCATGGCCGCGGTGGACAGCACGATCATGATCCTCGCGCTTCCCACCGTAGGCCGGGAGCTCCACTCCGACCTCTCCACGATCATCTGGGCCATCCTGATCTACTTCCTCGTGACCGCCGTCCTGACGACCCAGATGGGTCGGATCGGGGACATCTTCGGCCGCTCCCGCTTCTACAACGCCGGCTTTGTCGTCTTCACGGTGGGCTCCTTCCTCTGCGGCATCGCCCCGGAGGCGATCACGCTCGTGACCTTCCGCGCCCTCCAGGCGCTCGGCGGGGCCATGCTTTTGGCCAACGGGGGAGCCGTCATCTCCGACCACTTCCCGGAGCACCGCCGGGGGTACGCCTTCGGGTACACGACCTTCGGCTGGAGCGTCGGAGCGGTCCTGGGGATCCTCCTAGGCGGGCTCATCACCACCTACTTCGACTGGCGGTTGATCTTCTTCATCAACGTCCCGATTGGGGTCTTCGCCGTGGTCGTGGGGTACCTCTACCTCCGGGACAAGGAGCGGACGCAGGCGAAGTTGGACCTACCGGGCTTTGCGCTCCTCACAGTGGCCCTGACGCTCTCTTCCTACGGGGCGATCGAGATGGCCTCGTACGGCGTCACCGCCGAGTACCTCGGGCTCGTGCTGGCGGGGATCGCGACCCTCGCCCCGTTCCTCTGGTGGGAGAAGCGCGCCCCGAGCCCCACCATCGACCTCTCCTACTTCCAGGATCGTCTGATGAGCTACTCTCTCCTCTCCGCCTTCCTGCAGGGGATCGGATTCCTGAGTGTCGTCTTCCTCCTTACCATGTACCTGCAGGGGATCCTCGGGCTCTCCCCCCTGGCCGCCTCCCTTCTCCTCGTTCCCGGGTACGTCATCACGAGCCTCTTCGCCCCTTACATGGGGCGATTCTCGGACAAGCTGGGGGCACGGATCATGGCCACGACCGGCATCGTCTTCATGATCGTCGGGGTCGCAGCCTATTCCCTCTTCTCCCTGTCGACCAACCCCTACTGGGTGGTCCCGATATCCCTCGTCACGGGTTTCGGGGGCGCCATGTACTGGCCGGCGAACAACAGCGCCATCATGCGGCAAGCCCGACGGGGTTCCTACGGCTCGATCTCCGGCCTCCGGAGCACGCTCACGGGTATCGGGAGCCTCCTCAGCTTCGTCCTGTCGATCGCCATCGCCGGGCTCTCCGTCCCGCGCTACGTGGCCTTCGAGATCTTCCTCGGGACCACGAACCTGCGGAACATCCCAGGGAACGTAGCCGCCTCCTTCCTTTTGGGGATCCACGCTGCCCTCCTCGTCTCCGGGGCCATCTTGGTGGTGGCGGCCATAGTTTCCTACGCCCGCCCCCACACCCCCGCGGCCCCCAAGAAGGAAGCTCCGGAAGCGCAGCCCAGCCCGCCTTAGCGGTTCTTCGGGCCCGATTTCCGGGGCGCACTGCTCAGTTCCCGGAGATCCTCTTCGAGGGCGGGGGCGAGCAGGGTCCGCCACTCGGTGAGATCGGCCCGGCGGTGGGTTTCGGTGCGGACGCGGATCTCCGCAGCCGAGAGCGCCCGGGGCACCCGCTCCAGCCTCAGACCCTCGAAGTCGAGGTGGGAGGTCTCGGCCGAGTCGGGGATGATGTGGTACCAGTACTGCGAGTGCTGGTAAGGGCCGTTCAAGTGGGTGCTTGTCCAGGTCATGATCTCCGGGTCGATGCGGACCAGGCGGGAGATCTCTAGGGTCTTGCCCTTCCGGACGGAGGTGTCCGTCATGACGATCGCGTCCTCTGCGATCCGGTTCACTTGCCGGCGCACGGTCCCGGGAAAGTAGGCGACGTCCCCCGGGGAATAGTCTGTGCACCAAGCGAACGCAGCCCGGGCCGGAACGCTGAACCGCTGGCGGAAGCTGAACCTCAAGGAGATGATCGGCATCGTGTAAGCACCTCTACGACCTTACCAGAATGTTTCTGCCTAATATAGGAGACGCATCTTCCTTGCAGTGGGAAAGGATTACCTCATGGACCGAGTGCATTCTCCTCCAGAATCCCGTGCCAATCCCTGGCCCTCCGGTATTGTCTTCGATCTGGACGGCACCCTCCTTCTCAGCCATCATGACTTCCCCCGGATGCGGGCGACCATCGTGGAAGTGGCCGAGAGGTTCGGACTTCCTCCCGGCGCTGTCCGGTCCTCGGAGACCGTCGGCACCTCCCGGGTCCTCCTCGCCACCCTCGCGGAGCTACGAGCCCGCCAGTGCAGCGAGGCGGAACTTCGCCGATTCACGGTGGAGGTCGGAAAGCGCTTGGACGCCATCGAGCTCGAGGCCACGGACCGAGCCACGACCCGTCCTGGGGCGCTCAACCTCTTGGAAGGGGCCCGGGCTCGGGGGATCCGTCTGGGACTGTTCACCCGCAGTTCGAACGAGTTCTGCCAGACGGTGCTCCCCCGGTTGCAGTTGGATCCGTACTTCCGCTATCGACGCACTCGTAGCGCACCGGGCCCCGTAAAGCCCTCGCCCGAGGCCCTCCTCCTTCTGCTGGGGGAGATGGGCATCCGTCCGGAGGAAGCGCTCTACGTCGGCGATCACTTCGAGGACGCTGAGTGCGCTCGGGGGGCCGGGGTCCGGTTCGTCGGCATCCTTCCCGCCCCGGGACACCCAGGCACGGCGACCGCCGAGGGGTTCCGGGAGCGGGGCGCCGCAGCCGTGATATCCGGGCTGCCAGAACTCGTAGCCCTATTGGAGGAGAATTCCTTGGGGAGCTTCTCAACTACAGGTTGAATCCCAGTCCCTTGGCGGTGGCCGAATTGATCCACATCCCTTTGCGCATGCGCTCGGTCGGCACCCGCTGGAACCCGAGCCGCGCGTAGAGCCGCTCGACAGGATTCCCCTCGATGACCTCAAGGAACATCTCCTCGATCCCGTGTTCCCGGGCATCCTTCATGAGTTGCTGGAGGAGATGGGTGCCCAGGCCCTTCTTCTGGTGGTCGGGGGAGACCATGAGATCGTAGACCCACAGGCTCTTGGAGTCCACCGGAGCGAGATATTCCTTCTGCGCCAGGATCGAGGCCACAAGCTCCCCCTGGTGGTCGATCCCTAGCGAGGCCCACGGAACGGTCGGCACTTCCAGATTCAGGAAGAACTCCTCCAGAAAGACGCGCCCGGACTCCTTGGGGTCCGAGGGCTTCGGGGCAAAGAGCTGGTTCCGATCTCCCTCGTACGCCTCGGCGAAGAGCTCGATCAGGTCCTCCACCCGCTCGATCCCTACTCGGACAAGGTTGCCGTACGGAAGGGGAGCCAAGGCGAGGCTGGCTCCCTTGGTAGTGGAGAGCGACATCAGAAGTCGGCCAACGTGGACGAAGCCGAGAGGTTCCATCACGGATCTTTGCTGTTCGTGGGTCAGCCCGGGGATCTCGTCACAGATGGCGTAGAGTCCCCCCTGCTCCTTTGCGAACTCCTGGAGTCCTTTGACGAAGGCCGAGACGACCTTCGTGGTCTGGTGGTCCTTTTCCAGGTAGAGGTGGGGGACACGAAGGCCAGCGCCCTGAGCCAGATCGATGACGGCCACGCCCGAAGCGAGGTCCGGCTGTTTGAGCCAGAGGGCTCCCTGCGCTTCGCCGCTGATGATCCGGGTCGCGAACTCCTTGACCCGCTCCGAAGGTTGCCTTCCCTTGGGGGAGTCACGGTAGTAGTTGGAAAGTTCCAGGAGCAGACGGTTGGTCTCGAAGGGATTGGTGTTGGCCGGCGCCAGCTCCATCATGCCCGTCCACCGCGGGGCAAGTATATCTTGTTTTGGAGGCGGAGGGCGTGGCCGGCGGAGGCTACGCGCCCTGGGGCGGGTTTTCCGGGGGAGGCGCAGCCCCTCCGGTGGGTCCTGCGGGAGGCGGCCCGGTCTGGTAGGTTGAGATTCCCGCGGAGGCGGGGTAGAGAGGGCGGGCCTTGCGCTTCCGGACGGTGAGGAGTACGACCACCGCTACCACAACAACCACGATCGCCACGATCGCGAGGATGAGGAGGAGCGAGCCGAGCCCCCAGGCGGACGAACCTCCGGTGGAGGGACGGGCCGCCGTCACGGTGAGGTGAGTCGAGGCCGCCACGGAGTGTCCGGCGGAGTCTGTGATGGTGACCCCGACGGTGTAGTTCCCGGCCGCGGAGGGGGTGCAGGGGAATGTGGCGGCGTCCGGCGCCGTGCAGCCGGTCGGAAGCCCTGAGTAGAGATAGCTCAACTTGCCGGAGCCCCCGGTCACCGAGACTGTGAAGGTCGTGGAGGTGCCCGCCGCCACCGTCGAGGGCGTGGCCGCGAACGAGGTCACGAAGGGGAAGCTCGAGGGGCTCGTCACGGTCAGGGAGGCGAGGGCCGAGGCGTTGTGTCCGTGGCTGTCCGAGACGATCACCTGGACGCTGAAGAGACCCCCGATTCCCGGGACGCAGGGAAGGGTCGCAACATTGGCCGAGCCGCAGCCGGGGGGCAGGCCGGAGTAGGTGTAAGTATAGGGGGCGAACCCACCGGAGACGACCGTAGAGAAGGTGGCCGTCCCCCCGACGGGCACGGACACAGGGCTCACAGTGAACGAGCTGATGGAGGGGGTTCCCCCGCTCGAGCCGATGACGGCGATGGTGAGGGCATCCCCCATCGAGGTCAAGTTGTGCACCGCCGCGAGGTTGAGGGTCACGGTCCCGGGGGTGGCGCCCGCGGTGAACGTCGTGCTCCGTGCGCTCGACGTGCTCAGCGTCCCTATCTGCGGGTTGTTCAAGGTCCAGCGGAAGCTGATCCCGAAGGAGGGGCAGGGGGAGGGGGTGCAGTTGAGGTTCGCCGAGAAGGTGACCGAGGTTCCCACGGCGACCGTCTGTGGGGTGGGTGTGATGGCCACGGAATTCAGTTGGAACGCGGTGGGCGACGCTACGACCGTCAGGGGAGTGGTGGCGAGCACCGAGTGCCCGAGCGCATCGGTCACATTGACCGTGACGGTGGAGTTGCCGAGATAGAGGGGGATACAGGAGAAGGTCGCGGCATCGACCGAGGAACAGCCGGCGGGAAGCCCCTGGTAACTGAAGTGCAGCGTTCCCGTGCCTCCCGTTGTCACCACTGTGAAGGCCGTGGAGTTCCCCTGGACGACCGTGGAAGGGGAAGCGGCGAAGGAGCTGATGCTCGGGTAGCCCGCGGGAGAGTTGACGGTGAGCGTGGTGGTAGCGGAGGTGGAGTTCCCCGAGGCATCGGTGATGAGCGCCGTGACGAGGAAGTGTCCGGGCGTGCTCGGAGTGCACGCGAACGACGCCGTGATCGGGTAGCCACAACTGGCGGGCAGGCCCGAGTAGTTGTACACGAGCGGCAGGTATCCTCCGGTCGTGCTCACGCTGAAGTTGGTCGTCTGGCCCAGCAGGATCGTGGCTGGGGAAGCCAGGAAGGATGTGATCGTGAGGGGTCCGGGAACCAGCACCGTGAGATTGAGCGAGGCGGTCGCTGTGACGAAGTTGGAATCCGTCACGGTGACGGAGACGAGGTAGGTTCCCGCTGCAGTAGGAACGCAGGGGAGCGGGTCCATGTTGTAGCTATAGCATCCAGGGGGGAGCCCGGAATACCCGTACGAGTAGGGGAGGAGGCCGCCGGTCGCGGTGACGTTGAGGTCGGTCGTCTGTCCGATCGAGACGGAGGACGGTGTGGCGACGAACTTGCTGATGACGGGTCCCGTGACGAGGAGAGGGGTGGTCGCGTTGGCCCGGAACCCGGCCGCGTCCGTCACGTTGAGCCGGAGGGTGTAGTTCCCAACGGCCGTGGGATTGCAGTAGAAGCTGCTCACGTTGGCCGAAGTGCATCCGGCGGGGAGTCCCGAATAGGCGTAGGTGTAGGGCGCCGTCCCGGAGCTGATGGTGGAGTAGACGTAGGTCATCTGTCCGAGGGAAACGGTGGCGGGGGAGGCGAGGAAACTGGAGATGACGAGCGGGGTGTTGACCGTGAGGGTGACCGACCCTAAGGCAAAGTTACCGTGGGAGTCGCTCACATTGACCCCGACAAAGTAGGTACCGGCAATCGTGGGAGTACAGGCCAGCGAGGGGACGCTCGTGGTAAGGCATCCCGGCGGAAGCGAGGTGTAGGCGTAGGTGTACGGGGGGTACCCTCCGGTGGCCGTCACGTTGAGGTAGGAGGTGTTCCCGAGAAAGATCGAGGCCGGGGAGGCCGTGAACGCGGAGACCTTGAGGGGGGCGGGCAGGGCGGTGATGGTGATGTTCGCCCGGGCGGTCGCGTTCTTCCCGGCCTGGGTAGCGTTCACTCGGATCTGGACATTCCCGGGGCTGGCCCCGGCGGTGAACTGCACGGATGCCCCGGTGGTGGTGTTGAGCACGCCCAGGCTGTTGTTCAGGCTCCAGACATAGGTGATCCCCTGGGCGGAACAATTCCCGCCCGTGCACGTCGGCACGGCCGTGAAATTTCCGATACTCCCGGCGGTGAGGTTCAGCCCGGGTGGGGAGAGGCTCAGGGAGGAGAGGGCGGCGCGGACCAGGAGGGGGGTGGTTGCGTTGGCGGAGTTCGCGGAGGTATCGTTGACGTAGACCTTGACCGTGAAGTTTCCGGCTGCGGTCGGGGTGCAGGTGAGAGAGGCGGTGTTGGCCGAGACACAACCGGTCGGGAGCCCGGTGTACGCGTATTTGAGGGTGCCGTTCCCTCCCGAGGCGGTCACATTGATGTAGGAGGTGTGCCCGACGACGGTAATGTTGGGAGAAGCCGAGAAGGCGGTGATGTTGGGTCCGTACGAGACCGCGGGGAGAAGGTAGGAGACAGAGATCGCACCGGTGCCGGCCACCGGCATGGCCGTTTCGGTCCGAAGAGAGGAATGGGTGGGTGAGGATGCCGGAGCGAACGGAGTTTCCACCCCCAGGAGCGCCGACGGGGAGGCCAGGACCAGGACCAATACGATTGCACCGAGGAGGGCAACTCTCCCGAACATGTGTATATTCATGGATTGACGACTAATAAACATGCCTGGCCCCTAGTCACCGTCTCCCTGCCGCGGGGAGAACGAAAAAGGACCTTTACAGGGAGCCTTGCACTATCCTTACGCACGCTCTAAGTCGGAAAGCTTGGCCGGGACCCTAATCACCATCCAACTGCCGGACGGCGACAAGAAGATAAACTTCAACGAAGTGGTGGAAGGTTGAGGTAGGAGCGATGGGGCAACTTCCGGACACAGCCAGGGTCCTTATGGCAGATTTGGGGACCACGATCATGCTCCGGGAATCGATCGATGCACTTTTCGACCAACTTGAAGCCAGGCCAGAACGGTCTGTGACCTTCGATTTCCGCGACGTGGAGTTCGTTTCCCGTTCCTCGGCCCACGAGTACCTGACCCGCAAGATGAGGTGCCGACTCCCTTGCTCCGAGTCAGGGATCGGCCCGGAAGTTTACAAGATGCTACAGCTTGTCAAGAGGCAGTTGGAGCGATCCAAGAACGGGACCCCTCGCGCGCCGGCACCTTGGTCGACCGCCCCCCTCCAGCAGGTATAGCCTCTCTTCGGAGAACCGGCTGTTCCGGCGAGAGATTCTGCGCCGGAACTTCCCGAGGTTCGTGGAATACCCCCCGCCGGTTTCCCGGCGGAGGGGCCAGGTCGAGGTAGTAAGCCCCATTCTGTTTCAGGCAGCATTCGACTGCGCGCCTATCTCGACGGTCGTACCACGCGCGTCATCCCGTCGCTACCGGCTTGCTCCTGGGAGGCGGCCGTTTCATCATCTCCGCGGGGAACCTCCTCGGCACCGATCCCGATTCCCCGTACCCCGCGGCTGTGTCGTTTCTGCTCCGTTGCTCCGGCTCTCACCGGGCGGGCTTGAACCCGCTCCCATGCGTCGTCGGAGTGGGGACTTTCCTCAGCGACCCGAGCATTGCTGTTCGCGGCCACCGTCAGCTGCCCACCTCCTCCTGGCAGCCATGCAAGGGAGCCGGGGGCTAAGAGCTTTCCGAAGGGGGTCCGCTGCCCCTCCCCCCGTGGCGGGAAAGGCTCGATGGCGTGGGCAGCGACCTCCTTCCCAGCGAGTTCGAGCAGGCGGAAAGCCTCTTTACGGGGTTCCGCTCCGTGCGGACATGAGCGACCCTCGGGTGGGGAAGCCGGAGGAGGGGACGCACCTCTCGAGCGGAAGCGGATCCGGGGAGAACCTCCCTTCCCGCTCGAAGCTCCTCGCCCTCACCAGCTTCTGCCATCTGGTGAACGACGGCACAGGCTTCTTCGTCCCCGTCGCCGCGGCCCTGCTGACGACCAACCGGGGATTCTCCCCGTTCGAGATCATCGTCATCTTCGTGATCTACTACATTTCGACGACGCTCCTCGGGCCCTTCGTGGGGCGGTTCTCCGACCGCACCGGGAAACCCGCCCTGCTCATGGCCCTCGGGATGGTCCTCCTCGGGACAGGGCTCGTGGGGCTCTACCTCTCCCTCGCCGTCCTGCTGGGAGTGGCAAGCATGGTCTCCGCCAGCGTCGCGGCCTTCATCCTCGGCTTCGGGGCCTCCTTCTACCATCCCCTGGGCGCCACCCTGCTCCAGCAGAACATCCCGCGGGAGAACCTCGGTTCGGCCCTCGGGATCAACGGGGCCATGGGAAGCCTTGGGAGGGCGCTCTACCCCTTCCTCTACTTCGCCGCCACCCTAGCGCTCCTCGAGAACTACATGGTCCTCGTCTTCGCCTTCCTCGGGATACTTTCCGGGGCGATCGTGATCGAGAGCCTGGGGAATCTCTCGGCGCTTTCCATCAGGGCCGCCCCAGGGAAAGCTCCGGAGGCTCGGAAGGTTCTCTCCCGGAGCATGGTCTTGTTGACCATCATCTCGTTCCTCCGGTTCGCCTCGACCCAGGGGGTCATCGCCTGGCTCCCGATCTACATGGTCACGACCCATTTCACCACCCCGGCCGAGCTGGGGATCGTGGTCACGCTCCTCTACGTCGGAGGGATCCTGGGGCAGCCCTTCTTCGGAAGGTTCTTTGGGCAGTTCGACACCCGTATCGTCCTGGGAGTCACGACGGCCGGATCCACCCTGACGGCCCTCGCCTTCCTCTGGACGGGAGGCGTGGTCGCCCTGGCCCTCCTCTTCTTGTTGGGGTTCTTCACGTTCAGTGCGTTCCCACAGTTGATGACACTGACCTTGGAGTATTCCGAGTCGGGTTCCACCTCCCTTGCGAACTCCCTGGTCTACGGACTGGGAACGGGGGCGGGGAACGCCGTCGGCCCCTTGCTGGTCGGAGTGATCTCTGGGAACCACTACGGGAACCTGATCTACGGGTTCTACGTCATGATCACCCTCGGTGTGTTCACGGCGTTTGCCGTCGGCTTCATGCCGAAGCCCAGGAACACCGTCAAGACCTCCGCATCGGTGAACCGGGCCGCCTAGTTCGAGCGTCCCGCGGGGCGGGTCCGAGAGCTACGGCTTATATTCATGTAGATGTACGTCAACATGATGTGCGCCTCCAAAGCGGAACCGGGGCTCTCCGAGCGGCTGGTACGATTGACCGGAAAGCCAGCGGCCCGGTGCGTTCCGGACTACGACGGGCTCTCCTCCGGGATCCAGAACTCCCCCGCCTTCCGGCGGTCGCTGGAGCAGATGCGCGCCCTCGCCGACGAGAACCGTCTTCTGGCGATGGCCCTCCTCCAGCGGCGGAAGGAACTTTGCGCCTGTGAGATCCAGGCCGTGACGGGCCTGACGCACGCGACCGTCAGCCACCACATGTCCGTGCTGTCGAAGGCAGGCCTCGTCCAATCCCGCCGGGACGGCAAGTGGGTCTACTACCGAGCGGCGGAGAACGCGGCCCCAAAGCTCCCATGACCGACCGTATCGTCCTCTTCGTCTGCGTGGAGAACGCCGCCCGTTCGCTGATGGCGGAAGCCTACTTCAACGCCCGGGCCCCCGAGGGCTGGGGCGCGACCTCCGCGGGGACCGAACCGGCCGGGGCCCCGAACCCCCGAACCGGACCCATGCTGGAAGAGGTGGGTCTCTCCCTCCCCTCCCATCCCCCGCGCCGGTTGACCCCGGAGGAGGCTCAGGGGGCGGCCCTAGTCATCACGATGGGGTGCCTTGACCGGGAGAGTTGCCCCCTCTACCTCGTCCCTCAGGTCACGGAGGACTGGAAGCTTCCCGATCCCGCCCGGACCGATGACCGTGGGTTCCGGGAGGTACGGGATGAGATCGGGCGGAGGGTCGGGACCCTCATCGCCCAGATCCGGAGCGGAACGGTCCGGGAGCGGACCCTGGGTTCGACCTCGCGGCAAGGATAGGACGCATGGAAGGACCACTCCCCTCCCGCCTCTCCTTCATCGACCGGTACCTCACGCTGTGGATCTTCCTCGCCATGGCCGCGGGCGTGGGGTTAGGGTTCTGGATGCCCCAGGTATCGGGAACGATCTCCTCCCTCTCGGTCGGCACCACCTCGATCCCGATCGCCGTGGGCCTGATCCTCATGATCTACCCACCCCTCGCCCGGGTGCGCTTCGACCGCCTCGGGGAGGTCTTCAAGGACCGGAAGGCGCTGGGGCTCTCGCTGGTCCAGAACTGGGTGATCGGGCCGTTCCTCATGTTCGCGCTCGCCCTTCTCTTCCTGCGGAGCCAGCCGGACCTCATGTATGGGGTCATCCTGATCGGCCTCGCCCGTTGCATCGCCATGGTGCTGGTCTGGAACTCCCTGGCGAAGGGGCACGGGGAGTACGCCGCCGCGTTGGTGGGTCTCAACTCCATCTTCCAGATCCTCTTCTACTCCGCCTACGCCTACCTCTTCCTCACCATCCTTCCCCCGCTCCTCGGGGTCTCTTCCGGGCTCGCCGTGAACGTGACCTTCCTCGAGATCGCGGAGAGCGTGGCCATCTACCTCGGGATCCCCTTCCTCGCGGGAGTCCTGACCCGCACCCTCGCCCTGCGCTACCGCACGGAGGCGTGGTACGACCAGGTGCTCATGGAGCGGCTCTCCCCGCTGACCTTGGCCGCCCTTCTCTTCACCATCGTCGTGATGTTCTCCCTCAAAGGAGCCTTCATCGTTGACCTCCCGATGGAGGTCGTCCTCGTCGCGATCCCGTTGTGCATCTACTTCCTCCTCATGTTCCTCTCCAGTTTCGTGATCTCCTGGAGGGCGGGACTCGACTACGAGCGGACCGCGGCGCTCTCCTTCACCGCCGCCTCGAACAATTTTGAGTTGGCCATCGCGGTCGCGGTGGCCGTCTTCGGGATCGGTTCCGGGGAGGCCTTTGCGGCCGTCATCGGGCCGCTCGTCGAGGTCCCGGTCCTCATCGGCCTGGTCAGCGTGGCCCTCACCCTGAAGCGCCGTCTCTTTCCCGCGGAGCCTTCCGGCCTAGCTCAGGAGCAAACATTACATCCGTCAGCTCCCCTCTGAGAGGCATGCCTTCGAAAGCGGCCGCCAACGGACGACCTCGGTATGATTTCCACGCCCACACGTACCTGACCGACGGCTCGGTCTCGGCAACGGACATGTGGGTCGCCTCGGAGGCGCTGGGCCATCGGGCGCTCGCCATCACCGACCACGTCGCCCTGGAGGATCCGGAGCCGATCCTCAAGCGGCTGCACCAGGAGGCGACCGCTTGGGAGGGGACAGAGCTCACGACCCTGGTCGGGATCGAGATTACCAAGGTTCCCCCGCGACGCATCGCGGAGGTGGCGCGCCG
>JAKAYL010000042.1 GCA_021809545.1 Thermoplasmata archaeon | reverse complement strand
AGGAGACCGGTACGTAGGTGGCATTCACCGATTCGGTGCCTATCCCATTGAGGGAGATGAACGATCCCAGGACCGCGAGCGAGGTCAGGGTCGCGGTGGGGACAGGGAAGCTGAGCGGGATGGGTTGCAGGAGGCCGCTCGCGGGATCCCAGGCGAGCACCTGCGTCCCGTTGAGGACCCAGAAGGCGGAGCCGCTCCAGGCGATCTGCCCGGGGAATAGGAGCTGGGAGAGGGTGCCGAAATCCCCCGTGACATTCTGGAACGGCTTGGACGAGGTGCCGTTGTAGTACCAGAGCGCCTGGGCTCCCGCAGACGAGGTCCCGGAAAGGAGGGCGGTCCCGGGGGCTCCCGGGACCACGTCCTGGATCTCCAGCCCCAGGGTGGTGACCCCCGCGGAGAGGTTGGTCCAGTTTCCCGCAGCCGGGGAGAACGAGAAGAGGGCCGCGCCCCCGAGAAGGCTCTGCTGGCCGCCGGCCCACAGGCTCCCGTTCACAGAGGCGAGGGCCAGGATCGGGGAGAACCCGGGAGACGGGATCACCCCCAGCGGACCGGAGGTCGCGGTATCGTAGGAGTAGATGTTCGTGCCGTCCGTGAAGTAGGCCGTGGGGCCGACGAAGGCGGAGGAGAGAACGGGGCCCACGTTCGTGGGGAGGTGGGGGGAGAGGTCGGTCAGGGACGACGTCGAGAGGTTGAGCAGGGCCGCGGCCCCGCTGCTGCCGTTCGTTCCCCCGAGAAAGACCTCCGTGCCCAGGGAGGCGAGGGTGCTAGCGCTGACAAAGCCCGTGGGGAGGGGAACGGGGGAGGGGGTCCCGGTGCCGGTCCAACTCCTCAGGAATCCCCAGCCCATCGAGCTCGTGCCTCCGACGAGGAGGGTGTTCCCCGGGGTCCAGGCAAGGCAGAGAGGGGTGAGAGAGTAGTTCCAGAGCGGGATGGCGGAGAGGGAGGATGCGGCTCCCGTGTTCCCATTGAGGTCCTCGATTCCGACGGAAGAGGCGAGCGTGAAGTTCGCAGGGGCTCGCGGATCCGCACCGAAAGCGGTGGGGGCGGAGACCTGGGCCAGGACCGCGGCGGTGTCGTTGGAGAAGGCGCCCGAGGTCAGGTTGACCACGCCCCACGCCTTGGGGGTGAAGATCGCTCCCGTGGCGTAGGACTGGAGGAGGACGAGGGGTCCGTGCGATGCCACGGGGAGCACGGGAGAGGAGAAGGAGGAGAGCGGAGGCAGGGAGGCGGTCATGTTCTTGAAGACCCAGCCCGTCCCGGACACGTAGGAGAGCACGCCCAGCGTGTTCCCGGAAGTGTTGGCGGTCAGGAGGAACCCGGAGGCGGTGCCGAAAGCGGCCGAGGCAACGCCGAAACCGGCGGGGACCGCGCTCGAGACGTTCGTGTAGTTTCCCGTCTCGTTGAAGACCTCATAGATGGGGTAGGGAACGCTGCCCGAGAGGTTCTCCCCCACGAAGAGGAGCGAGCTTCCGTCCGAAGTGCCCCCAGAGAGCATGTCCATGCCGGGAGGAGGGGCGAGCGCGGCGTCGGTACCCCCCGAGACGTTGACCTTCCAGACTGCCGGGGGGTTCTGGGACCAGCGGAACTGGGCGTTCCAGAGGTACTGGATCGTCTGGGGGGTCTGGAGGACCCCGGTCCCGAAGAGCTGTCCCGAGAGCATCGTCTCGGAGCTCTGGTTGAGCGTTGCGAAGAAGGGTTGGGAGGTGTCCTTGAAGGCGGGGATCGCGGAGGTGTTGGAGAGGGCTCCCAGCTTCGGCAGCCCGGTGGCGTGGTCGGTGCCGAAGACGGCGAACTGGGATCCCGCGAGGTTGGGGAGGGCGTCGACCTCGGACCAGGACCCTCCGGCGACGGACGGGAGGAGCGGGGAGAGATCCTGCACGGACAGGTTGGAGCTCGTGCCCCAGCCGATCGGCACGAGCGAGGGGTGAACGTTCGAATCCGGCAGCGACCGGTCCCAAGAGGTCACTGAGGCGTGGGCCGCGGGAGCGGCCGAGGGGGTGCCCACGGGAAGGCCCATCGTGAGCAGGAAACCGAGGAGCAGGAGCGCTCCGAACGTGCGTGAGAGCATGGGGGTGTGCCGTTCCGGAAGGGGCATGTCGTGTACTCTCATGAACTCGAGGGGGAACTCCCGCGGTCTGCGGCTCCCGGGTCGCTGGGCTTCACTGTCGCCGCGGCGTCCGCCGGAGGAGGGCGAGGAGGCCCGCGCTTCCCAAGAAGGCGATCCCCAGGAAGCCCACGAGGGTACCCGTCGTCCCGGACGGGAAGAAGACGGGGACGAGGTTGGACGGGAGAGCCGAGGAGAGGGTGAGCGGGGAGGTGGCCGTCCCCGGGCGCGGAGCGTTCCCGGTGGGAGCGAAGTGCACCGAGCATCCGGAGGCGGGGGTCACCTGGAGGTTGGCGAGGTACGCGACGAAGCAGTAGCTGCCGGAACCTCCCGACGGGGCCACGACGAGGAACTCGTAGGTGGCCGGCCCCATGTATTGTCCCGGGTTGGGGTTGAAGAGCTCGACGGTGATCCCGGCGTCCGGTCCGGGCTGGGACTGCTTCGCCGTCGCGGGGGTGAGCGACGGGGCGAGGCCCGAGTAGAGCGAGAAGGCGGAGGTCCCCTCCGCCTCGTACGCATCGAGGTAATCGTAGCTGTACCAGGCCGACTGGGTCACGGTGACGGAGAAGGCGGCGCACTGGCCCCCGGCGAGGCTCCCGCCCACCACCTGTCCGAGGGAGACGGCGAGCGGCTGGGAGCACTGGGTCGAGCCGGAGACGAGGGAGCCGATGTTCACGTTGACGTGCTCACCGAGCGGCGGGGCGGCTATGCAGGAGGGGCCCCAGGCGGTCCCGGTCTGCAGGGTCACGGTCGTGGCCCGAACCTGGGGAGTGGTGGCGGCCCGTCCGCACCCGGAGGCGTACTTCTGGGCGAGGCCGCCCACGTTCAGCACGAGGGTGGCGTAGTTGTTGGCGGACCAGCTGTCCACCACGTAGTTCGGGTTCCCGACGGAGAGGCGGACGGTGTACTGGGTCCCGGGGGTGAGCGCGAGCGCCGGGGTGTTCCCGGAGTAGGGGCCGTAGGTCCCCTTCGGGCCGATCACGGTGAGGGAGAGCTTGGCGGTGGCCCAGAGGTTGCAGCCGGACCCGCAGGCGCTGGTCTGCGAGGTCGCGAAGAAGGAGACGGGGACGATGCTCGCGTAGACCGGGTTGGCCGCGATCCCGACGACCGGGGCGTTGAGGTGCTTCCCGCCCATGGAGCCAAAGAAGGGGGCGTCCCCGAGGGAGAAGACGCCGCCGTCGGAGCCGCCCAACCAGTAGCCGCCGCCGTCCGGGGTCGAGGTGATCCCGATGATGTTGCTCACGTGGAGGTGCTCCCCGGGGAGGGAGCCATAGAATTGGGCGTGGCCGAAGGAGAAGACCCCGCCGTCGGTGCCCACGAGCCAGTAGCCCGTCCCGGTCGGGTCCGAGGTCATCCCGACGATGTCGCTCACATGGACGCCCTGGCCGGGGAGCGAACCGTAGAAGTGGGCGCTTCCGAAAGAGAAGACCCCACCGTCCGCGCCCACGAGCCAATACCCAGCTCCGTTCGGGAGCGCCGAGATGCCGACGATGTTGCTCACGTGCAGGTGCTCTCCTGGGATGGAGCCGTAGAAGTGGGCGTCCCCGAAGGAGAAGATCCCGCCGTCTCGCGCGACCAGCCAGTATCCCTTCCCGTCCGGGGTGGCGGCGATGCCGACCACCGGGGCGGCGAGGGACTTGCCGCCCATGGAGCCGTAGAAGTGGGCATCCCCGTAGGTGAAGACGCCGCCGTCAGAGCCGACGAGCCAGTACCCCTTCCCGTCGGGGGTCGGGGCCATGCCCACGATGCAGCCGTTGAGCTTCTGGTTCGCGGCCGAGCCGTAGAAGCCCGCCTGGCCGAAGGAGAAGATGCCGCCGTCGGCCCCGACGAGCCAGTAGCCGTTGCCCCGGACCCCGCTCGTGACCGCCGGGGTGTTCTCGGCGAGGGCGGCGCTGGGGGCGGGCAGGCTGGCGACGAGGTTGGGGCAGGGAGGGGAGCCGGTGCCGCCGCTCGAGCTGCTGAGGATGTGCACCAGGTAGTAGGTGCTGAAGCCGCTCGCCTCGTAGCGGAAGGGCACGCCGTTGCCGGAGGAGGTGTGGGAGGCGATCGTGGCGGTCGAGTAGCTCCCGCCGGTGAGGAAGACGACCACGTGGGCCCCGTTGTCGAAGACGGCGAGGTCCCCGGGTTGGATCGCCCCGAAGTTCTGCCCGACGTTGGCGCCGATCTTCGCGTTTTCGAGGTAGGTCACGAGGCCGTTGACGTTCACCCATCCGTAGAGGCTGGGCCCGGCGTCGCCGGGGCCGAGGTTGAGGCCGCCGCTCTGGTAGCCCCCGTAGGAGTCCGTCCCGATGACGGCGCTCGCGAAGTGGGCACAGTCATCCCCGTGGAGGAGGGAGTAGTCCCCCGGCTGGTCCTTCAGGGGGTAGGCGGGGCCGAAGTGGTAGGGTCCCGTCTCGATGTTGCAGTTGCCGTTGAGGTTCCAGGTGCACTGGTCGGCCTCGAAGTAGCCGTCCGGGACCGTGAGGTCGTAGAAGTGCTTGGCGAAGTTCACCGCGGCGGCCCGGTTGTAGGAGACCCCGTGGTTCCCGCCGCCGGAGCCCGTGGAGCACGAGCTCCCGGCCGCGTGGGTCGTGAAGCCGACGAAATCGACCCAGTCGGCGGAGTAGCCGGGGGTCGCGTCCGAGATCGAGAGGGTCGCGCTGGGGTTCGGGTTGTTGGCGTACCCGCTGTTCGGGTCTCCCGTCACCGGGATCCCGAGGGCCCGCAGGGTGGGCTGGCTCGCACCATAGCGGCCCGTGAAGGGGGCGGGGCCCGAGTCTCCGATGAAGGCGGCGACCGACTTCCCGGTCGCCGGGGCGAAGATGCACATGTTCGGATAGCCGGAGGAACCGGTGGACTGGTAGGAATAGGGGATCCCGCAGCCCGAGGCGGCGCAGGAGTCGGCCCCGCTGAAGGCCCACTGGAGCCCGGAGGAGTACCAGGCCGCGTTCACGGAGTAGCCGCCGGGGTTGTGGATCACCGCGTAGGAACCGTCGTCGTAGGCCAGGAATCCCTGGGTCGAGGGGGCGCAGACGGTCATCCCCCCTGCGCTCGTGCAGGGGAGCGAGGAGGCGGCGACCCCCCAGATCGAGCGGCCGTTCCCGTACCCGTTGTTCGCATTGAACACGTAGCTGGCGCTGTTCGTGACCGCGGGGGTCGGAGAGGACGGGAGCGCCGCGGGTCCCGCGGTCTCGAGGCCCTGCGTCGCCGAGAGAGTGTTCGAAGGGGAGGCTCCCACGGGGAGAGCCGCACTGCCGTAGCCCACGGTGCCGAGCACGGGGCCTGGAAGCACCATGAGGAGCACCACGAAGCCAGCGAATATCCCGGCGGCGGAGAGGCTCCGACGACCCGGCGAGAGGAGAGAGGGAAGGGAACCCCGTGGGGAAGGTGTCGGTTCCCGTGATTCGATCGCTGAGGAAAGGCTCCCGTCGAAATCCGGTGCAGGAAGGGCCATCAGGTAGTTAATCGCCACGATGGTATATAATCTGAGAGTTACACGCGACAGGGAGGGAACCCCCGAACTTACCGGGGGCGAGGGACCGGGCCCTGGGGAGAATCCCCCTTTTAATCCCTCCCTTCCTTGGTAAGGTCGTGGCAGGGAAGGGTGCGGCCGTTGCATTGGTCCTTGGGCTCGTGCTCCTCATCGTGGCCTACTCCCAGTTCTACCCCGGCTTCGACCTCGGGGCCCTCCTCACCGTCCCCTCCCTTCTCTTCCTCGGGTTGGCCGTCGCGGGCTTGCTCCTCCTGATCGGAGGAGCGGCGAGCCTGACCTCCGGGCTGGGTCCCCCGTAGCCCGGCGCCACCGAACCGCCTCAAATAGGCCCCGTCTCTCCCCCCCGTCCGTGAGCTACCTCCTCGACGCCGGCTTCTACCTGGCCCTGGCGCTCGGGCTCGTCGCGGGTCGTCTCCACCCCTTCCCCAAGACCTGGGGGAGTCCCCTCATCCAGGTCACGATCCTCCTCCTCGTCGCCACCCTGGGGTTCCAGCTGGGGACGCAGCGGCTCCTGGAAGCCCCCCTCCTGGTGGGGGAATCCGCCCTCTTCGCCCTGCTCCTCGTCCTCGTCACCTCGGTCTTCTCCCTTCTCCTGGGGGGGCGGGCCCGTCGGTCCCCTGCCCCCCGCTCCCGGCGGCTGGAGCAGCTCCGACTACCTCTCCTCATCCTGGGAGCCCTCCTCGTGGGCTACTTCCTCGGTGTGGTCTTCTCCTCCGTACCCCTCGCGGGACCGACCGCTGTCGAGGACGCCGACCTCCTGCTGCTCCTCTTCCTCGTGGGCTGGGACATCCGTCTCACCCGGGCGGCGCTCCGCCGCGCCGCAGTCCCCCTCGCCTCCGCAGGGCTCGGCGTCGCCGTGCTCATCCCGTTCGTCGCCCTCGTCTCGGGCACCCCCTGGAACGTGAGCGCGGCCGTGCTCTGCGCCTTCGGGTGGTACACCCTCGCCGGCCCCGTGGTCGCCTCCGGGGCCGGGGCCTCGATCGGCCTCCTGGCGTTCCTGACCAACTTCCTCCGGGAGAACTTCACGATGCTCGGCTCCCAGGCGATCGGGGGCTTCTCCGGGCCCGAGGGGATCGCCGCGTGCGGCGGCGCCACCGCCATGGATACCACGCTCTTCTTCGTCGCCGACTACGGGGGTCCGGAGGCCGGGGGAGCGGCCCTGACCTCGGGGGCGATACTCACGCTCGCCGCTCCCTTCCTCCTGACCCTGCTCCTCCTCCTCTGAAGGGCCAAAGTGTTTCCACTGGAAATGCAAGTTTATCTTGCCCCCGCTCTTGAATCGACCAAATGACACCGGAACACGACCTCGCGGGCGTCCTGAAGCAGACCTTTGGCCACGAGGAGTTCCGGCCTAACCAGCGGGAGATCGTCGAGGCGCTCCTCCAGGGGAACTCCGTCCTCGCGGTGATGCCCACCTCCGCGGGGAAATCCCTCTGCTACGAGCTCCCTTCCGTGCTCCTCCCCCACAAGACGCTCGTCGTCTCGCCCCTCATCTCCCTCATGAACGATCAGGTGGAGATGCTCCAGCACCGGGGGATCCCCGCCGCCTCCATCACGGGCAGCGACTCCTCCGAGGAGGTCGAGCGGAAGCTCGAAGCGGTGCGCAACGACAACATCCGGATCCTCTACGCGGCGCCGGAGCGGCTCTGGCAACGGGAGTTCCTCGCGGCATGCGAATCGACCCCCTGGAGCCTCCTTGCGATCGACGAGGCCCACTGCATCTCCCAGTGGGGCCACGACTTCCGGCCCCACTACCGGCTGCTCCCCTACTTCCGGGAGAGGATCGGCTCCCCGCCCCTCATCGCGCTCACCGCGACCGCCACGCCCCCCGTGCAGCACGACATCGCCCGTGAGTTCGGGATCCCGCTGGAGCGGTTCGTCACCCCCATGGATCGCCCGAACATCGGCTTCGCCGTGAAGACGCTGGCGAGCGAGGACGAGCGGGTCGAGTTCGTCGTGGATCTCCTCCGCCGGGACGAAGGGCACGTCATCTGCTACGTGGCGAAACGCCACGACACCGAGCGGTGGGCGGACCTCCTGCGCTCCCGCCTCCGGGACGAGGTCCTCCCCTACCACGCGGGCATGGACATGGAGCGGCGCCGCCGCTACCAGGAGGAGTTCATGAAAGGCAAGGCCCGCATCATGGTCGCCACCAACGCCTTCGGGATGGGTGTGGACAAGCGGGACGTGCGGACCGTCCTCCACCTCGGGATCCCCGGCTCCCTGGAAGCCTACGTCCAGGAGGCGGGACGTGCGGGTCGGGACGGCCGACCCTCCCTTGCGATGCTCGCTGTCGTGCCCTCGGCCGACATTCCCTCCCGTCAATACCTCCTCAACCTCAGCGAACCGGACGAGGCCTGGGTCGCGGCCCGGCTGGCCGAGGGGCGGGCCCTCGCCCCCGGAGAGCACTGGCACGTCGTGGTGAGCCGGGAGGAGTCGGAGAAGGCCCGGCTCTTCCTCTCCTACCTCGCGGAGCACGGCCTCCTTCACCGGAAGCAGTGGGGCGACCCGTGGTTCCCCGTCTCCCTCACCCGCCGGCTGACCGAAAGGGACGAAGCCCGCGTCCTCGACAGCTTCCGGAAGTGGCGGGAGATCCGCCGCCAGCACTTCGCGGTCATGCAGCAGTACGTGGCGACCACGGAGTGCCGGAGGGAGTTCGTCCTCCGGTACTTCGGGCACATCCGTCACCGGAAGTCCGAGCCCTGCTGCGACGCCTGCAGCGGCCCTTGGTGGACCTCCGCGGTGCGGCCCGTGGCCCTCATGGAACATCCCCCCGAGAACTTCTGCCGGAAGCACGGGATGCTCCTCGTCTCCCTTCCCGGCGGAGCCAAGGTGTGCCGCCTTTGCCGGCGGGAGGCCGCCCACGCGGCCCTCGCCGCGGAGGACAACGCTCAAGAGTCCCCCGCGGTATCTCCGGCCGGAGCGCTGGGAGGACAGAGCGCACCGTAGAAGTTCATGCCAGCACGGCCCAGGGGGAGGATACGGGAAAGGGCCCCGCGGCCGTCCTCTTCGCCCGAGGTCGTCTTCGAAGGACGCGGCTACTGGCGGGGGAAGATCTCCGCCCTCGAGATCGGGGTCGACGAAGAGGGGATCATCACCCAGGTGGGCCGGAACGTCCGGGGCGGACGACGGGTAGACCTGGGCGAGCGCCTGATGCTGCCTTCGGCGCTCGATCTCCACGTGCATTTCCGCGATCCGGGACCCCCCGGAAGCCCCGAGAGCTTCGCCTCGGGCACGAAGAGCGCCGCCCTGGGCGGTATCTCGGCCGTCGTGGACATGCCCAACACGGTCCCCCCCACCACCACCCCCGAGCGGGTGATCGACAAGATCGCCCGCATCCAGGCCCACGCCCAGATCGATGTGATCCCCTTCGCAGCCCTCCGTCCCGACACCAACGTGGCCCGGCTCGCCCGGGTCGCTTCGGGCTTCAAGCTCTACCTGGCTCCCACCACCGGGGACCTTGGCGTCGACACAGGGACCGACGTCGGGGAACTGCTCCGGGAGGCGGCCGCGACGGGCCTTCCGGTGCACGTCCACGCGGAGGATCCTCGGAAGTTCAATCCCCGGGACCAGCCCCGGGAGACCGATGCCTGGGACCGGAGCCGGCCCGAGATCGCCGAGATCTCCGCGCTCGAGAAGCTCCGGGATCATCCCGCAGGGATGCGCCTCCACGTCGCCCACGTGACCTCGGCCGGGGCCGCCCGCCTGGCCCGGGAGCTGGGGGCCAGCTCGGAGGCCACGCCGCACCACCTCCTGCTCTCGACCTCCCTCTTCGGGAACTCTTTCCAGAAGGTGAACCCTCCGCTCCGGGCCGAGAGCACGCGCAAGGCACTCTGGGAGACGTTCCGGGATGGCCTGGTCCCGATGGTCGCGAGCGACCACGCCCCCCACTCCCTTTCCCTCAAGGAGGCACCGTTCCCGGAGGCCCCCTCCGGGATGCCGGGAGTGGAGACGCTCTTCCCCCTCCTGTTGGAGACCGTTCGCCGCGGCGATCTCGAGCTTTCCCGTCTTATCCATGCCGCCTGTCGCAATCCCGCCCTCCACCTCGACCTTCCCCGGGGACGTCTTGAGAAGGGATGCGAGGCGAACTTCCTGGCCGTCGACTTCCGGGTCCGCCGGAAGATCCGGGCGAAGGATCTCTCCACCCTCTGTGGCTGGACCCCCTTCGAGGGGAGGGAGGCCGTCTTCCCCCTGGAGCATTATCTCCTCGGAAAGCGCATTGTCGACGATGGGGAGTTCGTCGGGGGAGTGCGGGGACGATCCCTCCGCGTGGCCCCGCTCCTGCCGAAGAAATCCCCGCATCTTCCGGGTTCTCCGCCGGTACGCGCTCCCTGAGCAGGGACAGGTCATGGATCTGGGAAGTCCGCGTTTCCGGAAGGGGATTCACCGGCCAGAAGCGGGAACCAGTACGGCCGCACCATGGGATGGGACGGTGGAAGGGCCACGCGGTGGCTCGAAGGCCAAGGGGAGGTCCGGATGACCTACCGGGCCGTCTCCCTCGATTTCTGGTTCACGGCCATCTTCCACCCTCCCGAGGGCGACGCCAGGTACCGGGACGAGCGCATCGAGTTCCTTCAGGAGAACCTGCGGAGGCAGAACGGTATCCCTCTGGAGGCCCGGGAGATCGCCCAGGCCATGGAGACGGTCCACGCCCGGCTATTCACCGAGGGAAAGGATCCCATCGAGGTAGACCCCCTTCCGCTCGCGAGAGCCTACGCGGAAATCCTCCAGGCCCGTCTCGTACTCCCACCGGAGGAATTCGGACGTGCCTTCTCTGCGGCCGGATTGTCGAGCCGTCCCCCGTCCATCAATCCGGAGTGTCCCGCCTTGATCTCGTCCCTCGAGGCCCGGAAGATCCCGGTCATCGCCATCACGAACTCCGCTCGGCGGGGATCCACGTGGCAGGAGTACCTGCGTTCCAACTTCGGGGTGCGCTTCTCGCATGTCGTGTCCTCCTGCGACGTGGGCCACGCGAAACCCCATCGGGCGATCTTCGAGGAAGCGGCGAGACGGCTGGGCCTGCCCCTCGGGGCGATCCTGCATGTGGGGGACCGGTTGGAACTGGATGTGGAGGGTGCGCGGGGCGCCGGTTGTGGTGCGGTCCTGTACACCGGGCTTTGGGGGCAGTACCCGACGGGCATGTACCCTCCGACGGACCTCGAACCGGTTCGCCGGTCGGGGACTCCTTGTGTCGAGCGCCTGGACGACCTCCTGACCTCGGACCTGCTTCCCGGGCCTACCGGGGGCCGACTTCCGGGGGCCTGAGGCCCCGTTGCATCTCTCCTGCCGGCTACCGTAGTGGTGTAGGTGCGGTCCCCAAGGCCGTATCGGGGGGAACCTGCAAGACCCCTTGCGGGAGCAGTCGACGGACTTCGTCCAAGACGGCCGTCGGGACGTTCGTCAGATGATAGACCAAACCTGTGCTCTCTAGGAAGCTGAGGGACTTCGAGCCGACGGTCCTCACCTCGGGCTCTATCGAGAGGAAGGGATCGAAACCTTCCCGGACATGGAGGAGGTTCTTCCAAGCCAACGCAACGGGCGAAGCTATCGGGGGAGGGCGCCGCTCGAATCGCGTGTAGAGGCCTTCGGAAGTGATGGCGTAGTGGGTTGGCGTCTGGATACGCTGGACGTACGGGACCAGCAGGAACGCGTAGAATGCCAGCATCGCCCCTCCCATGATCACTCCTATCAACCACCCTCCCAAGAAGACGTCAGAGAGTATCCCCACGACGATCCCTAGTGCGGTGACGCCCCCGAAAGTTCCCCAGAACGCATACATCCGCTTCCGGTGCAGAGGGTTGACGATCCAGGCAGGATCCTGGTCCGGCAAGGGGAGCAAGGGATTTGGATTCCTCAGTCGGGAGAGCCGGTCCAAGATGCGGTTGTAGTCCTTGGCATCCAGCCCTCCAATGGTCTCGATCGTTCCCGAAGCATTGCGAGACATGAGGGCGAGGCCGTACGGGACCAGGAGCGACATGTTCGACCAAGGATAGTACTTCTCCGTTCCGTCCCAGGATCTTACGAAGAGCCCGGCATCGGAAAGGCCGACCTCTCGAATCCCTGTTTTCTTGGGCACCAAGTACCGCCCTCCCCCCAGAAGCATCCCGACAAAGATACCCAGCGCAATGGGCAGCTCCGAAGGTGCCAGGAACCAGGATAGGATCATCAGCCCTCCCAAACCGATGACCAGGGTGGCGACCGCCACCCTCGTTTTCACGGAAGTGGTCCCGGACTTGGAGGGCTGCCAGTCGATCTCCGCCGTGGACGGCCCCGAAACGGTGAGGGGAAGGTTGGTCGCGCCCGGGAGGGTGGGTTCTATGGCTGGCAAGCCGGTCCCGGGGAGGCGGAAGGTCCCGCCCAGGGTCTCGACCTCGGTGAGGATCCGTCGGGCGATCTCCGGGTCGAGATTGAGGATCGAGAAGCTTCTACCTCCCTCCCATTCCAAACCTAGGTTCCCCTGCTTGGACGTGATGTTGGAGACGGCGACGGTCATCCCCCGCCAAGCACCGAACGGTCGTGTCCAAGGATTGGCCCTCCCCCGATACTCGACATAGAGGCCTTGATCGGAGAACCCGACCCTGACCGGCGTCCTGCTCCGCCTCGCCAAGAGGGGAGTCACCACGGCAAAGATCACAACTCCAAGAAAGAAGGTGAGCAACAACAGCGAACCGTCCATCTTGGGACCCTGGGGAAGGAACCAGTAGGAATACCCGGTGAAAACCAGAAGACCCGCGGGGATCAGCAGCGCCCATCTGGCCCGCGAGAAGCTGGAGGCAACGCCAGGATAGAGGGGATTCGGTATCCAATTCACTCCCGTATCGGGGACAGGGAATTGGGGAACGCCCACTTTCTTGGGTCCGCCGAGGGCCCTCAGAGCTGACTCGTGGGCCCGGTGACGGTACGCCAAAACGACGAATCCGGTCGCGCCGAGCGCCCCCGTAATGATCAAGGGGATCCCGAAGAGCAGGGCGATATCGGTCGCACAGCACACCAGGTCGCCGGGGTCCATACCCAGGTCCTGCGCAAAGAAGACGGAGGAGTTGGTGGAGCTGAGCTCTCCGACGAGCGTCACGTAGTCGCCGGGCATGAAGGCATTCCCCTTCGTGTGATTTGCCGCGTTGACGTCGAAGGCGTGGGGTCCGTAGTTGACGAAGGCGAGATCCGTGATGTTCACGAAGAGGGTGTGGGTCCCGTCGGTGACATTGAAATTGTACAGGTCGACCCAGGTCCAACTCGAGGAGGATGTGTTCTCATACCCGGAGATCACCACAGCTTGCGGAGCGACGATGTTCCCTTGGATCTTCACGAGCTTCCCGGGTTCTAGGCTCGCCATCGGGGTGACACCCAGTCCGTTGACCTCCGCTTCGTGCAGGTAGGAAGGAAGGTTCCAAGCGAATCCGATGGCAGCGATGACGGAAAATATCGTCAGCCAGATGGCGACCTGGGCGGGCCACCGGGAGGTGGGGGTCTGGTCGAACTTGCACTGCCGTCCCTTCGTGCACTTGATGCAGTAGAGGAGCCCCTCCTTCTTGCAGAACCGCGTATTGATGGGGGAGAAGAGGGAATACCTTGTGCCGCAGTTGGCACAGTCAAACTTCGGCGCCATGAACCGGCGTTTCCGTTCGGTCCTCCATCAGAATGAGCTGTAGGCCGGTAGAACACCATCGGTTATAATGGCAATTGGTCGGCCACCATAACTTTAGGCTTAGAGAAGCATCCGTGGTGCAACAAACATCACTGTCACGTGGTATATTTTCCGCATCCTTGGTTCTGCATCAGGATTTCTTTCGGAAATGTCGTGTCTGGTGTGCGTTCGACCTTGGACGCGCCCCCTCTGGGAGGTGTCCCTCTCGAAGTGGTCCTTCGAACCGGGAGCCTCCCTTCCTCGGCACTCGTGGCGCTCGAGATGGGCGGGCCCTGCTCCGCCTCGACGGGGACCCCTAGTCGAGACTATGAGTTTCCGGCTCCTACTCAGAGGGTACGATGGACCTCGAGGACTGGGCGATATCGGTCAAGCGGTTCCTGCAGAAGCACCCCGTGGTCTGCCTTCTTCTCCTCACCCCCGGGATCCCGGAGTACCTCTCGGGGTCGAGCCCGATGTCGCTCCTCGTCACCAACCCGGCCCTCTTCCTCCTCCAGCTCGCCGCGAACCTCGGCCTCTACGGCCCGGGCGTTC
>JAKAYL010000083.1 GCA_021809545.1 Thermoplasmata archaeon | reverse complement strand
GGGATCCGAATCCACCGTATAGGATGCCGAGGTCGCCGTGGCGGCAAAGCCATTGGCATCGGTCATCGTGACAGAGACGGTGTAGTTCCCCGCGGCGGAAGGAACACAAGCGAGCGAAGGAATGCTAGAGGAGGAGCAGCCAAATCCTGTCCCAGAGGGGGACCAGCTGTAGGTGTAGGGTGAGATCCCACCAGCGGCCGTCGTGGTGAAATTGACGGACTGTCCGACATCTGCAGAAGCGGGACTGCTCGTCGGCACAGAAATGGAGGGGCCCACAAGGTACGAGAACTCGACTTCCGGATAGGTTCCAGAAGAGTTTGTGTAGATCATGTCCGCACGCCAGGGCAGGACGCCCGTGGTGACCCCGATAGTCGATGCCGTTCCCTTCGAAGCCAGTGTCTGCACCGGTCCATACGCCGAGGACACGCTGGGTGCAGCGTCCGTGAAGATGCTACCCGAAT
Organism: Thermoplasmata archaeon; assembly: GCA_021809545.1. Classification (GTDB taxonomy): domain Archaea; phylum Thermoplasmatota; class Thermoplasmata; order Lutacidiplasmatales; family UBA184; genus JAJYEA01. The sequence continues at coordinate 2,639 of JAKAYL010000083.1, read as the reverse complement.
AGACCCAAGTAGCGAACACCGCTCCTGAGGAGCCCAATAGGACAATGTTCCCGGCCTGAACTCCCACCGTTGACCCGGCAGGAGAGGTGCCGGCTGTTACAGAGGTCCAATCGTTGGTGGTGTAGGAGTATCCCAGCTTATAGGATACTGTGGGAAGCGTGGCGCCGTTCACTAGGTAGGCCGCCGCTGCGTCCTTCCCCGTCCCAGAGTAGGCCACGGAATGCACATTGACTGCGACCGTCGCGGGATCGGAGGCGCTGAAAGGAGCGCTGGTCAGCGTGGTCGCTGCGCTGAATGTCCCGAACTCATTGGTCGAGTGCGTGAGGTATCCGTAGTTGGTCGTGTCCGCTCCGTTAGTAGCCGAGTAGGCGATCGCACACCCGTCGGCCGAAACGGGACTGCATCCCAGCGACAGCACGGTCACATAGTACGCTCCCGAGGCAAGAGGAGCGGTGGAGTGATAGGTACTGTAGGTCGTGGGGGCAGTGTACACGTCAACCTCGATTACGGTCCCGAGGGTTGCGTCCGTTCCCCAGAAGGCGACCAGGTAGTCGCCCTTTCCATCGATCACTCCCACGGGTGAACTGACGGAACCGGTGGTGATGGGATCATTGCTTGTGTCCCCGATGGGCGTTGAGAAGGTCGATCCTGAATTGAGCGAGGCAGTGAAGTAGTAGTCTCCTGACGCGACCGTTGGATAGCCGGAGACCTCGAGGTACGTGATCATCACATGGGCATTGGGATATGATCCGTTGACAGAGATGGAGGGGGAGACATCGTTGTTTGGGCTGGCAGTGCTCGAGTCAACGATCTTAGGAGTGGAAAAGGTGTAGGTGCTCACGGTTCCCACGGAGAAGTAGATCCTCCATCCCGTGGAAGTGTTCGTGGCCCAGGCCACGTAGACGTTCCCTTCAGAATCCTCCCCCACGGCAGGGTCAAGCGACCACGCCCCCTGCGTTGGACCCCCGTTGGCCTCAGTGGATGTCGGGGACCCACTAGAGACCTGAACCGCGGCGGAATACCCGGTATGGGGGTGGATCGACACGGAGGGTGTCGCCTTGTACGTTGCAGTGGCCATGGCTTGCGCGGGAACTGCCCTGAGGAATCCCGCGGAGTCGGAGACCGAGTTCCTCGTGACGGGGGACTTCAGAGCCGAAGGCACGTTGTGCCACACCGCCCCGGAACCCGGGACCACCTGAGCGGTGCCGGGTCCGTTGGACGATATCAGATCTTGAGAGAAATGCCCGTTGAACGCAAAGGCAACGGTGCTTGTCGACAGGAATAGGACCGCGATCAGCACCAGAGTGATCGTGTCTGCGGATTGCCCAAAAGTCCTCTTTTGCTTGCCAAGACTTGGCAACGCACGCATGCGGGGCCTAGCGGTAGCAGTGATAAAAGCTTTCGCTTGCAAATGGACCGCTTTTTCGGGAGCGCCACCGTCAGGAATCGGACAGAAAACGGTGGCCCAAACGTTGATGTAAAAAGAGGTACCCTGCGGCAACCACGACCGTCACAAGGGCCATCGTGCCCCACAGCGCCAAAGAGCTCCCTGTTGAGAGCAGCAGCGTTCCCAGCGGGGGAGCGATCACCCGGGCACTGCTCGTGAGCGTGGAGTAGGCTCCGAAGTAACTTCCCCGCTTCTCTGAGCTGGCCATGGCTGCCACCACCACGTTCTGAAGCGGGCTGACGATGTCCTCGCCGATCGTGAGGATACCCATGCCAATCACGAAAACGAGGTAGATGGGGGCCGCATAGAATATCAGGAAGGAGAGCCCGTAGAGAATGGACCCCGTCGCCATCCATCGCAGATACCGTTTGCGAAGGGTGATCTGTCGCGCGATCGGCAATTGCAGAAGCACGACCAGGAGCCCGTTGACCGAGTAGAGCCATCCGATCTGGTCATAGCTCAGCCCCCGAACGCTGGAGGTGAACAGGGCGAGGGCCGTCCCGAACTGCTGCACCGCAAGGGTAAGACCGAATCCCAGGACTCCGAAGGCCAGAAGGGAGGCGTCGTGGAACGGGAAGGACATCCCCTTCGCAAAGGTGGTGGGTTCCTGCGCTCCCCCGGGGACCTTCGTTTCCGGGAACAGCAAGATGAGCAGGATCCCACCGACCAGGTTGGTCACGCTGGAGACTAGGAAGACCACGGGAAGGCCGAAAGCGGAGGCCAGGAATCCCCCCAGGGCGGGGGAGAGGGCGAATCCCGCATTGGAGAAGATTCGGAACAGGCTGAAGGCATCCAAGCGGCGAGGGGAGGCGACCACGTCCGCGATGACCGCATTTTGGGACGGATTGCCAAGGTTGATGAAGAGACTGTTCAGGGCAAGGAGCCCCATGAGCAAGAGGAGACCGTGGTTCCAGAAACCGTAGATGAGGAAGCCCGTAGCGGAGTTGAGCAGGGGAGGTAGGGCCACGAACGGGCGTCGACCATAGCGATCCGACCCTGCCCCTCCCACCAAAGAAGAGACCATCGAGACCGGGATCATGAGGGCGATGAGCACCCCTATCTCGAAGAAGGAGAGACCATAGCCGGTGTAGAGCAAGATGGGGAGGAAGAGCCAGGCAGCGGATCGACCGGCCGAGAGCACGAAGTTCGAGACTCCGAGAAGATAGATGGACCTGGGAAACCCCCCGAGCCC
>JAKAYL010000005.1 GCA_021809545.1 Thermoplasmata archaeon | reverse complement strand
AAGCCAAGGCGCAACGTTTAAGCCATCTCCTCGTAATCATTTGGCGCTGTGCCGCTTGTATTCAAGGACACTCTCACTCAACGGCAGTCCTCGCTCTCGACCGTAGGCAAGCGGCCGCTCGAGATGTACGTCTGCGGGCCCACGGTCTATGCCCCGTCCCACGTGGGACATCTGCGAACCTACCTCCTCTTCGACCTCACCAAGCGGTACTTCCTGTCGCAGGGCCGGAAGGTCCACCACATCCAGAACATCACGGATTTCGAGGACAAGATCACGCACCAGGCCCTGGCCGAGAACCTCCCCTGGAGCGAACTCTCCCATCGGGAAGCCAGCGACTTTGCCCGGCTGATGGCCAAGGTGGGCATCCTTCCCCCGGACCGTATGCCGCTCTCCAGCGAGTACGTGGGCAAGATGATCGATCTCATCCGCCGGCTGGAACGGCGCGGCTTCGCTTACCGCCGGAACGGGTCGATCTACTTCGACGCCTCGAAGGTGACGGAGACGCGGAACTTCTCGGCAGAGGATTTCCTCACCGCCCACGCGGTCCCTGAGTCGGGGAGGGTGGCCGAACCGGAGGCGAACGATCCCCGGGACTTCATCCTCTGGCGTCCCTCGGTGGAACCTGCCCCGGTCTGGGACTCACCCTGGGGCAGGGGAATGCCGGGATGGCACATCGAGTGCTTTGCCATGGCCTCGGACAACATGCGCCTCCCCATGGACCTCCACGGGGGCGGACTGGACCTCATCTTCCCGCACCATTACGCTGAGAACCTCATCTCCCTCGCCCTCACGAACAAGCTGATCGCCCGAAACTTCCTCCACAGCGCCTTCGTGACCATGGACGCCCGGAAGATGGCGAAGTCCACGGGGAACCTCGTGACCATCGAAGAGGCGCTCGGTCAGATCTGTCCCTGGGGGCTGCGCTATTACCTGATGACCAAGAGCTACGAGGAACGCCTCGAGTTCTCGATGTACGAGGCCCACCAGGCCGAGGAGAGCTGGCAGGAGGACCAGGCGGCCCTTTCGGGACTGCTTGCGACCGGGGGCCAATCCGGCTACCCCGTCGAGCGGTTGGAGACGGCCTCGAAGGAGTTCTACCGCGCCCTCGCTTCGAACCTCGAGACCCCGGAGGTCCTCAACATCCTGCACGAGCTCACGGTCGACATCCGGCGGAGCGGAACTTCCGGCATCGCCCGGGGCGAGCACCGGGCCGCACGCAAGATCCTGACCGGCTGGGGGACGACCCTGGGCCTCCCCCTGCTCGGCGAGAACTCCGGCTCAGAACCGCACTGAGGTCCGGGCTCAGGGAGAGTTCCGCACCGTGGGCCGGTGGAACCATTTGTCGAGCTCGTCCCGGCGCAGGCTGATCATGATGGGACGGCCGTGGGGACACGTGAAGGTGTCCCGGGCACCGTAGAGCTCCTTCACCAGGCGCTCCATCTCCTCCAGGGTAAGGGCATCTCCGGCACGGATCGCCATGTGGCAGGCGAGCGTCTTGGCGACGCGCTCGCGGAGCTCCGAGCGGACCTTCCGGGCGTCGGCTTCTCCCAGTTCGTCCAGGACCTGGCTGATGCGCGAGGGCTCGACCCGGTGCCAGAAGAAGGAGGGAATAGCGCTCACGCGGTAGCGGGACCCACCAAAGTGCTCGACCTGGAACCCCATCTCCCGGAGATCGTCCCGGGCCCGGGCGAAGACCGTGGCCTGCCGTGGCGTGAGATCGATGTCCGTCGGTACCAACAGGTCCTGATGGGCCGGAGCGGTCTCCGTCACCAGGCGCTCGTAGATGACGCGCTCGCTGGCCGCATGCGCATCGATGAGCACGAGAAGGCCCTGCCCGTCGTCCCGTTCTCCCACGATGTAGAGCGCCCCGACCTGCCCGAGGAGGGTGAGCTTCGGTTGGACCGAGGTTCCGCGGACCGTGGGACGCACCTCCGTTGCGATCCCGCTCCCTCCCGGGGTCGACAATGTCTGTTGGACCCCGGGCGGTGGGGGCGGCGGAGAGCGGGGGAGGATAACGGAGGCGGGAGGGGAGGGAGGCGGAAGGGAGCTGCGGCCTGCCTCCTGAAGATTCGAAACGACCAGGGAGCGGAGCGAGGACCTCAGCTCCTCCTCCCACCGGAAACGAACCTCTCGCTTCGAAGGATGGACATTGACATCCACCCCTTCCCCTTCGATCTGGAGATGGACCAATCCCAACGGGTACCGTCCCTTGGGGATGATGTCGAGGAAGGCGCTCCGGAGGGCCTCCACCAGGGGACGGGACACGATCGGGCGGCCGTTCACCGCGAAGAGGAGGCGGCCGGAATTTCCCCGGGTCAGCGAGGGGTGAGAGACAACGCCCTCCACCCAGGTCCCGGGACCGCCGCTGCCCGAGAAGGTGAAGCAGCGCTCTGCGAATTCCACCCCGAAGGCGTTGGTGGCGGCCTCCGTGAGGGACTTGGCCGGGGGAAAGCGGAGGACCTCTCGGCCGTCGGAGGTCAACTGGAAGGAGACCGAGGTCGTGGCCAGATAGAGGTGCTCCACGATCTCGGTGATCCGCTGGGTCTCCGCGGGGACCGACTTGAGGAATTTCCGCCGGGCGGGAACGTTGTGGAAGAGGTCCCGGACCGCCAGGGTGGTCCCCGGGGCGCGGGCCACCGGTCGGGGCTCCTCGTAGGAGCGGCCCGGTCCCACATCCATTGAGTACGCGGTCGACGCCCCTTCGGGCCGGCTCGCGACCCCGACGTGCGCCACGGCGGCGATAGAGGCCAGCGCCTCCCCCCGGAAGCCGAGGGTCCCCACCGTCAGGAGCTGTTCGGGGCTTTGGAGCTTGCTCGTGGCATGGCGCTCGAAAAGGAGCGGGAAGTCGGACCGGGAGATCCCCTGTCCGTCGTCCGCGACCTCGATGAGGTCCAGACCCCCCCGTTCCAGAGATATCCGGATCTGGGTGGCGCCGGCGTCAAGGGCATTCTCGACCAGCTCCTTCACCACGGAGGCGGGACGCTCGACCACCTCGCCCGCGGCGATCTGACGGACGGTCGACTCGTCCAAGCGGTGGATCCCGTGCCGGGCCGGGGGAGATTCCTTCGCCGTCACTCCGGGCTCCCCTCCCCCTTCTTGGCCTCCTCGATCAACTTGTGGAGGCGGTTGAGCGCCTCCAGAGGGGTGAGGTTCAGTGAATCCATCTTCTGCAGCTCGACCTGAAGTCGCAGAGCTCGCTCAGAGCCCTCGTCATGGACGAGGAGGGCCTGGGTATACCGGGGTCCCGAGGGTGACTTCCGATTCCCTTCGCTCCCCGGGTGGGAGTTGACACGCCCCTCCATCTGATGCAGGACCTTCTCCGCTTCCCGGGTGACGGAAGGAGGAACTCCCGCGAGCTTCGCAACGTGGATCCCGTAGCTCTTGTTGGTCGCGCCCGGGAGGAGCGTTCGGAGGAAGGTCACCTCACCCTCCCGGTCCATCACTCCCAGGTGGGCGTTCCGGGCCGAGGCGAGGGGGGCCACGAGGTCCGCCAACTGGTGGTAGTGAGTGGCAACGATAGTGCGTGACTTCAACCGGTCGTGGAGGTGTTGGATGATGGCCCAAGCGAGCGCCAAGCCATCCGAGGTGCTCGTGCCCCGACCGACCTCGTCCAAGAGTACGAGGCTTCCCGAGTCGGCTCGTGCGAGGATCTCCGCCACCTCGCTCATCTCCACCATGAAGCTCGATTTGCCCTGGCCCGTCTCGTCGGTGAACCCCATCCGCGTGGCCAAGTAGTTCACCACCCCGATCTCCGCATACTTCGCCGGGACATAGGAGCCGCATTGGGCCAGCAGGACGATGAGACCGACCTGCCGCATGTAGGTGGACTTTCCCGCCATGTTCGGGCCGGTGAGGAGGAGGAGGCGGGCCCCTGTGTCGCCCAGATCGGTGTCGTTGGGGACGAAGGCAGGGCCGAGGACCGCTTCGAGCACCGGGTGGCGTCCCTGCCGGATCTTGATCGGCCCGCTCGGAAGGACCTTCGGCCGGACCCATCCGCGTTCCTTCCCTCCGTGGGCAAAAGCGACCAGGGCATCCACCAATCCGATCGCTTCTCCGGTCTCACGCAAGCGAGGGGTCTCTAGGGTGACTTCCTCCAGCAGCTTCTCCCACAGGTGGGATTCGACCTGGCCGGCCTCCTCTCGTACCGAGAGGACAGAGGTCTCGAGCTCTCCGAGCTCGTCACTCGTGAACCGTTCGGCGGTGGAGAGCGTCTGCTTCCGGCGCCACCGGTCGGCCGGTACCTTGGCGAGGTGAGGCCGGGTGACCTCGAAGTAGTATCCGAAGACCTGGGTGTAGCCGATCTTGAGGTTCCGGATCCCGGTAGCCGTGGCCTCCTTCTTCTCCAGGTCCGAGAGCTTCCGGAGGATCTCCGCCTCCCGCTCCCTCAAACGCCCGAGGTCCGGGAACGCTTCGGGAACCAGGCTTCCTTCGGAACTGGGAACTCCCGAAGCCTCGGGCGGGATGGCGGCGAGGAGGTGCTCGGCGAACGGGAGTTCCCGCGGGATGCGTTGCAGCGCCTCGCGAAGGACCGGAGGGGGAGGCGGAGAAAGCGATTCGATCAGGTCGCGCAGCTCTCTCGCACCGACCAAAGTCTCCCCGATCGCACGGAGATCACGAGGCGAGGCCCTCCGAGCCAGAACCCGGGAGGAAAGCCGGGAGAGGTCCGCAAGGGATCGCAGCCGGGTCCGGATCTTCAGGAGACCGCCCGGCAGGTCGGACAGCCACTGGACACCGTCGAGACGCTGGTCGATCGCCTTCACATCCGCCAACGGTGAGCGGAGCCAGGAGGTGACGATGCGCCGGCCCGCGGGGGACTCGGCCACGTTCACGACATCGAGGAGGGTCCGAGACCCGCGGAGGGCGGGATTCATCGGCTCCGTGACCTCGAGATGACGGAGCGTCTTCACGTCGAGGAGCATCTGAGAGCGTTGATCGTAGCGTACCGGCGGGGAGAGCGTGCCCAGGATGGTAGGGGCGCACCGCTCAACGTAGCCAGCGGCCATCGCTAGGGCCCTTCCCACCTCGGGCGACGAGGCTGCGGAGTCGTTCCAGGGGGTAGGGAGCTCGGACCGGCCTCCTTCAGGGGGCAGAGGCACGATCCGGGCGGACGGAAGCGAGGCCGTCCACGCAGAGAGGGTCTCCGGGGCAGCGGCGCTTGTTCCTTCCTCGAGGAGAACTTCGGACGGACTTAGGACCGCGATGTCGTGGATGACCGGGAGAACCGGACCCGCCGGGTAGGTCCTCAGGAGCACCTCGGCCGTCGAGACCTCGACCAGGACCACGGCATATCCCGCAGTGGTCGAACCGGCCACAGCGGCAAGGTAGTTGGTCTGCCCTCGCGGAAGGAGGGATTCCTCCACCACGGTCCCAGGGGTCACCACTCGGGTGACCGCCCGCTCGATGATCCCTTTGGCCTCCTTGGCCTCCTCGACCTGGTCGCAGATGACGACGCGGTGCCCCTTCCGAACGAGCCGGGAAAGGTAGTTCTCGAGAGCGTGCTGGGGCACGCCGGCCATGGGGATCTTCTTACCGGTCCCGTCCGCCTGGCGGCTCGTCAGGACAATGTCCAGCTCGCGGGCGACCAGCTCGGCATCCTCGCCAAAGCTCTCAAAGAAATCCCCGACGCGGAAGAGGACGAGATGCCCGGGGTACCGGGTCCGAACCCCGTGGTATTGCGCCATCATGGCGCTCTGGCCAGCCATCGGCAGAGGGAAGCGGGCGGTCGCAATTAAGCTTGACACATTCCGCTGCTCTGTTGAATGAATCTCAGGGACGGGGAGACCGGCTCCCTCCTTCCCCTCCCGATTCGTTCTATTCCTGCTTCACCGAGGCTTTCAGTCCCGGTTTCGAGCGAGTCTCCCCGTATTCCCGCAACTCGTCATAGGCCCAGATCCGCTGATACCCTTCCGCCGTCAGCCCCTTCGGGGACCGGGACACCACGTTCTCCCCGAATTTCCTCTTCACCGCAGAGAAGATCCCCTCCGTCCCCGGCCACCTCATCCCATATCCTTTCGACTTCGACCATTTCTCATAACCCAACTTCTACAAAGCAACGATGCGGTGCAGGCTTATAACCCGAGGGTTCATCCTCGGAGCCATGGTGCACATTGTGGACGAAGAGATCGATTTCGATGCCCCCCTCGATGTAGTGTGGAAGTTTCTCTCGGACCCCGCGCACGGAACCGCTCACAAGGGCAGACGTAACGACCAACGCCGGGCGGTGGGAGAGCGCGTGGTCGAACTTTCCTCCGAGCAACAGATGGACGGTGCCTTCACGAGGATCTCGAACCGCATCACTCTCTACCCTCCGCTCGGTTACGCGGTAGAGTATCTGGAGGACCCTCTGGCGGGTCCGAAGGCATTCACGTTCTACACGCCCAAGGGAACGAAGACTGCCGTGAATGTTGTGGGGGAATACGTAGCGAAGGGGAGGACCTCGGATGGGGTGACACTTCTCGTGAGGCAGATGCTCCACAAGTCCTACGAAGAAGACAACGCCGCACTGCGCGACTTCTCCAGATAGGAGCGAGTTCGCCCTTCCCTCAAGTCCTTGGCTAAAGACACAGGCGGGGGACCGCAGAAGGAGGGGTGCGGGCCAAGTGGTGGTCCAAACGCTCGGAGTCCACGCCAACCTTTTCTGCATCTGATCCCTTGCATCGTGCAAGGACCGAGAGGCGAGAATCCCCGTCCACTCTGTCGACAAGTCTATGTCACGTTTCCGACGATGCCAGAGGACGCCACTGATAGGGCGAGTCCACAAGAGGGCCCCGCACGGGGCTTGGAAGGCGATACTCTATTTGGGGATGATCTTCTTGTTGTTGACCCCCACGGCGTCCCTGACAGCGGCGGATATTGTCGCATCCTATTCGAACACTCTCACTTCGGCGAAACTCGCACATGCCCCGTCACGCTTGGTGAAGCACACGTTCAAGTGGAAGGTTAGGTGTGGGGGGAAAAAGGCGATAATCAGCGTAACGGCCACGGTCAATGGTGCGGGCTCGGTGGGGACCACTCACATCACACTTCCGCGACGGTGCCGCGGGAACACGTTCACCTTCAACAATCCTGGCCTGCGCTTCCCGAGCCACGCATACAATCTGGCGGCGCAACTGTCCCTGGTCTCTAACACATGGAGTTCCAACATGGGGACGTTCCGAGCTTGCGTGTCCCGGACTGGCACGAACTGTCCCACGGCGGGAAGCATGCTGACCCTCACACGGGCTACGGCGCCGCCTTACTCGTCCACAGTGAACAACCTTGCCAACGGTAAGAACTTCGGGGCGCCATGGATCCGCACCACCTTAGGGAACCCTGGCGGGACCGCAACGATTGTGCTCCATCTCGACCAGTACTTCCGGAATATTGTGACGGGAGACCGTGCCGTGATCCAAACAGATACGATTACAATCACGGTGACCCAAAACTGAGAGTTCGCCATCCAAGGTGGTTGAGGATATCTGACTCGAATGAGTTCAACTGGAGGTTCGTGAGTTAGTCACAGAGCCGGTCGAGCCTGTTGCTCGGTTCCGCGTTCACGGGAAGCTACCTGCGAGGCTCTACTCCGTGCCTTCTTTCGCACTCTCGGTTGCTGTCGGTGCGGTGCCCTCTGTTGAGGCAAAAGGTCTCACTCTTGTTTCGACCGGAAAGTCGGACTTTTCCGGCGCCGTCAAAGCTCCCTCACGTTTCGTCTCACACCCACGACACGGGCAAGTGTCGGAAGGCACACGGTGACCACAACCTGGATTTGCGCAGACTTGGTACTCACCACTTCTGCTGAGAACTCGCAACAGACTTCCATCGCGACACACAGGGCAAGAGGGGGTAACAACTATTCTGCCCGGTCGATTTCAAGTGAGAACCGCCAAGATCTCACATGCTCAGGCACGGTTTCCCTGAAGAAGAAGCTATGGGTCCTTCGGAATCCGCCGCTGATTGGTGGCACAATCGCAGGTTCTGAGATTGGGCCGGACTTCGACAAATTGAGCTTTTGAGAGGACCTCCCACGCCGATGTCCGATTTGTTGTAGTATATGTGCCATCGTCTATAGTAGTATACTCTTATATCTGCCGGCGACTTGTCCCTCTCCATGCCCCAGGGACCCGGGTTCTATCTCAATGTGGTCCGCCCTCACGGGCGGATCTACGCGCGGCTGGCGCGTAGCCGCCGCGTTGGATCCAAAGTCCAGACCCAGATCATCGTCAACTTCGGTCGTGTCACCGCGGAACAGGTCTCCGCGCTCCAGCAGTGGATCGCCACGAACCCTCTCCTTCCCTCTCACTCGACGACCTTACTGACGGATGTCACCCAGATCCGGGTCACCCAGAGTTGGACGTACGGTCGGGAGGCGCTCGGTCACTTCTTGTGGTGGAAGCTGGGCCTCCATCGTCTTGCCCTGGAGGCTTTCAATGGAGTTCCCGGCAAGGCCCGCGTGGAGCGGGCTGTCGAGACCATGGTCCTCAACCGACTTGCCGACCCCATGAGCAAGTGCGGTCTCCTTGCATGGTTGAACGAATCGGCCACCCCCTTCCTCCTCGGCTACGGGGACGCCCCCCGATACGACAACAGCTTCTACCGGGCCATGGACCGGCTTTTCCTTCGCCAAGATGCGCTGGAACAGCGCATCTACCGAGACGTGGTGAAGCCGCTCTCCGCGGCCCCTGAGGTGCTCTACCATGATCTCACCTCCACCTACTGCGAACGTGATCCCGAGGGGCTGGTCCAGTTTGGGTATTCACGAGACGGAGTGGATGGTCGCCCCCAAGTGAACTGGGGCATGGTGGTGACCCCGGAGGGGTTCCCAGTCACCTCACAGGTTTACTCCGGGAACACGAAGGACGAGACCACAGTCCGAGGGATGCGCGAGCGTCTACAGAAGGTGTTCGACCTGGAGGGCGGGGTCTACGTGGGGGACCGGGGCATGCGCACCAAGGACATCGTGAAGGACTTGGTTGGGCACGGGTTCCACTACGTGCTGGCAGAGAAGAACAGCACGAAGATGGCGCAGGAGGCGCTGACCCTCGCGGCGAGGGTCAAGGCGGTGAAAGTCAGCGATACGAATGTGGCCCGGGAGGTGGTGACCCCTGACGGAGGGCGCCATGTGGTGCTCCTGAACGAGAAACGGCGCAAGGAGGAGCTTGTGACCCTCCGGCACCGCCAAGAGGAGGGGAAACGGATTCTCGCCCGGTGGCGCAAGCAGGCGGGGAAGATGCACCACCACGAGATCCTGAAGGGAGCGCAGTCCGAGTTGCGGAAGGTCGGGTTGCAGGATCTCTTCGACCTAGGGTTTGACGAGGACTCCTTCCAGGGGCTGACCTCCGAGTGGAAGGAGAAGGTGGCGCGGACCCAACAATGGGCGGGGTGGTGGGTGCTCTCCACGGACACGGAACTCCCGGTCGAGCGAGTGGCGAAGCTCTATCAAGGGCTGACGGTGATCGAGCGAGGGTGGCGGGAAATCAAGAGCGTCCTGGAGGTCAGGCCGCTCAACCACCGGTTGGAGCGCCGAATTGTTGCACATCTGGTGCTCTGTGAGCTCGCCTACCTGATGGAACGGATCATAGAGAAGCGGGTGCGGGAGGCAGGTCTCCAAGAGGAGGACCGCCCGATGACGGGGTGGGGCGCGGTACGGAAGTTCCGAACGATGGTGGTGAACCAGATGGCGGTCGGGAAGACCGGGGTTGCGTTCCGACGGGTCACGGAACCCACGGCGGAGCAGCGGGCCATCATTCACGCTGTGGAACTGGACGAAGGGGCCTTCCATAAGGGCTGGACCGGGTTGGGCGTGTAGTATACGAAAGGGGGGGTGAACTTACTCCGGAATACCGGCGGGTACGGTCATGGTACCCGTGTCGAAGTCCGGCTAGGGTGGAAAGCGCGCGCGTCTGAGCAATCTCCTCAAGCCGGGAACATCGTGAGCCAGGAATTCCCACAGCTCTTCGACATTCACTGCGGCAGAACCAGGGTCGTAGGGATGGGCCACACGTCTTCGGAGTGGCCGAAAGCGCTGCCAAGGGATTCTCGGGTTGGCCTTCTCGAAAGCCCCGCTCACCTTTTCTGCCGCTTCAGCAAAGAGCTCAAGTGCGTGTTCAGCAGCATACCTGGACTCTGAACCCTCAGGCACCATGAACTGAGACTTTCCTCTTTCCGAAATCTGGACAAGGAGCGTCAGGTGGGTGAGCATCTCGTCGACAAGGAACCGGTCCCTTCCTTCCCGCCCCTTCATAGCCGAACTGCCTCGGACTCCACTTGGGGCTCAATAGACCAATGCAACCCTCCTCGGCTGACAAGGTCCACTGGCCTTCCCAAGGCCGTCTCAAGGGCCTGCTGTAGCGCGACCTTCTGCAAGAGTGAATGGGGGCCGGTCCAAGAGACCATCAGGTCCACGTCGCTTCCCTCAGTGGCCTCACTGCGTCGCACCGAGCCGAAGACCCACACATCTCTAGCGCCGAACTTCCGGGAAATGCGGAGGATCTCGGACCGGTGCGGGGCAATGACCTCGCCGATACCGAGGCCTTCTCCCTCGGTTACGGGACGAATCCTTGGTATCCGATACCGGCGCGACTTACACCGGGGGCACATCATGGGCACTCTTCGGCGCATTCGCCATGTGTAGACACATCGGTAACAGTGTCCCACCCGTACCTTCCGCTTCATGAGGATTGCACCAATTAGCCAAGCCATGCAACTTACTTATCCTTATCGGCGGAACTGCAGGCACCTCGGTCGACGGACCGGGTGGGCCATCCCCCCCGTTATGGGTAATTGGCGAGAGACTGGGGACGTTCGAGTTCTGAAGCAGATTCACTCTGCCGCTGGCTCACTTGCCGCCCCATCGGCAATGTTCTTTGAGTCCTTGATACCGTCTTGCTGTCCCTTCCCGTCACCAATCTTTGAGAACTTGGTGGCTGGCTTGTTGTGGCTGCGAAGAAGTGCCACGGTCAAGAGCGCAACCACGATCGACACGTTCACTCCGATGAGGACAAAGCCCTCGTATCCCGGGAGACCGAGCAACCCTGTGGATTGGTTGGTCTTCCCCTTTGACGCGGAGGAGCTGGTGAAGGCCACGGACTGGCTCACGGTCTGACCGCTCACCTTGACTGTCCCGGAGGACAGGCCCACCGTGTAGCCTCTGACCGCACCGACCGAATAGATGTAGCTCCCGTTGACCTCCGGGAAGGTGGTGGCAGTCTCCGTGGAGCAGGGAGCCCGAGTGTTCCCGCTCGTAGCGGCACCGGGAGCGCTTCCGCTGCTTGCGAGGGTTGGGGCGGCTCCAACCCTGGCTCTTGGCGTATTGGTAGACCTTTTCGTGGGGAAGATCGAAGCCCCGGCCTTGGAGCGCCCTCCAGAGCTTGGTGGGGCCCTTGCGGGTCCGCTGCCACTCTCGGGCGAGGAGGGCTTTCTGGCCCTCGGTCAGGGGAGGAGCGGAAGGTCGACGCTTGCGATTGAGTCGGGGCACGACTCCGGTAGTGCGCCACTGCTGAAGTAATTGATGCAGTCGCCGCTTCGTCACTCCCCACCGAGCGCCATCTGCCCCAAGGACTCCGGAGGATAGATCCAGTCTGCCTGGGATTGGCGGATCAGGTAGGCTATCTTCCGGTCCGTGAGCTTGGTCATGGACCGGCCGGAAGAGGCCTCCCCCCTTGACCCCCCTCCTCCTAACTTTCCCCATTGACCTCCACTTGGACCCCCTCCCCCGGTGGGGGGGTGAAATAATTGTTGTACTCCATAAGAACCCCGGACGACGGAAAGGCTCAAGACGAGACGCGGGGTCTATCCCGCCGGCTCGATGGCGCTGCGGACACGCACACAGAAGTTCGGCTCTTCCCGCCGGGAAGGGCACGACTCCACCCCGTTCTATCGGGGACGCCTCTACACGGGCGAGCGGCCATCCCCCAGGACCCTGGCCGCAGAGAACCCCCTTCCTGCCAACCTTCGCAACCAGGTCTTTGCGAAGGATGCTCGCCACATGGAGGAGCTGCCGGACCGCAGCGTCCACCTGATGGTCACCTCGCCCCCCTACAACGTGGGAAAGGAGTACGATGAGAACCTCGATCTGCGGGAATACTCCCGGCTCCTCGCGGAGGTCTTTGCCGAGACCTACCGTGTCCTGGTCGACGGGGGACGGGCCTGCGTGAACATCGCGAACGTCGGGCGGAAGCCCTACATCCCTTTCCACAAGCACGTGATCGAGTCCATGGACTCCGCGGGATTCCGGATGCGCGGGGAGATCATCTGGGACAAGGGGGCCGGCGCCGGCGCCTCCACCGCCTGGGGGAGCTGGTGCTCCCCCTCGAACCCGACACTCCGGGACGTCCACGAGTACATCCTGGTCTTCTCCAAAGGGAGCTATGGCCGGCCGGGCCGGGGGAAGAAGCCCACCATCACCAAGAACCAGTTCCTCGCCTGGACCAAAAGCGTCTGGTCCTTCTATCCGGAATCGGCCTCCCGGGTCGGGCACCCGGCCCCCTTTCCGATCGAGTTGCCGTACCGGTGCATCCAGCTTCTCACGTACGAGGGGGATGTGGTCCTCGACCCGTTCTGCGGGGCCGGGACCACGTGCCTCGCGGCCGCCCAGTTGGGCCGGACGTACCTGGGCTACGACATCTCCCCCGCGTACGTGGACCTGGCCAAACAGCGCCTCGCAGAGGCGGCACAGCCTGAGAAATCTCGCAAGGGAACGAAACGCACGGCCGGCACCTGAGCCGAAGCCGCCTTCGCACTGGGGACGGACCCCCCCGCGGAAGCCGGAGCCTGTCAAGGCCTGTCGCGGGGGTTATATATTTACGGCGGTATTATACGTAAGCGAGTGAGTGGGCCCCGTAGTTCCTCTTTTGTGGGCCCACCTGACGGAGTAGCTTAAATGCTGCAAAATAGATTTAGCAGGGCGAAGAGCCAAAACGGAACGAACAACAGCCGGAAGGCCTCCCGACTCCACAGGAAACGAGGGGTCTCGGACATCATTGGGACCATTCTGATCCTAGCTATCACGGTCACTCTCTTCTCGTCGATCTTCTTCTTTGTCTCCAGCTTGCCGGGACCTGCCAAGCAGTCCGTTTCCCAGTTCCAGGCAACGTTGGGAGTGAGCGGCGGGACCGAGAACTTCGTGAACGTCACGTACGTTTCGGGCCCTGTTCTGAGCGGTGGGGGGCTCAACTTCTACATCAGCTCCAAGGCCACTCCCGGAGCCACTACCTGTCACAATCCCTATTCCTTGAGCCAGGGACTGATCGGGGCCACGACCTGGTCCGCCGGCCAGACCTGGGTCCTTCCCCTGAACAGTTCGATCCTTTGCCCCGGATACTACCCTCTCTCGTCCTCGGGAGACAACGTGACCATCACGATCGTGGATGCCGTGAAGAACGTCCTCCTCCTGTCCGTGACCTTGCCCGGATCCCAGGCCAACATCCCTCCCATGTTCATCTCGGACGGCACGGTGCCCTCCCCAGTGGTCGGCGCAGGTCCCTTCTACGTGTGGGCCCAGATCAAGGACCCCAGGATCATTTCCACTTCGAACGTCTACGCCAACGTCACTTCGCTCCCCTCACCGGTGAGCGGGGTCGGCGTTCCCGCCTCCTGTTCAGCGAATCCCATCACGAACTGCAAGGTGAAGATGACCTACGTGCCCAATCTTGGCCTCTGGGAAACGGTCAACCTCACCACCAGCTCTTCCGCCCTCGGCAAGTCCTTCCCGGTGCTCATCAGCGCCACGGACACCAGCGGTCTCAGCAACTCCGCCGTCCTCTACGCCCAGTTCTCGTCCTCGCAGGGCGCGAGCTTGACGGTCGTCCTGAGTGCGAGCCCAGGGAACCCCACCATCCACCAGAACACCACCATCGTGGCCACCCTCGCAAACTCGGGACCGGTAGGCGGCCTCGCCAACCTGACGTTCACAGTCGGCTCGGGCAACTTCTGCCCCTCCCAGACCGTTTGTACCCAGAAGTGGTCCTTCAATACCAGCTTCCCCATCGGGGCTTTCCAGTCCGGAGTGCGGGTGACGGCCTTCTGGAACGCCACGGGGAAGCTTCCGATCGGCGACGGACCCGCGACCATCACGGCCACGGTCTCGCTGTCCAGCCTTCCCATCGCCCCGCTCATCGTTACCGTCTACCCCAACACCGTACTGATCGACGGCACCGGCGTACCCCAAGGGATCTCCGGGGACCCGTTCGTCTATCTGACGACCGACTTCGCCTCCGCCAACATCCCCTTCTCCACCCTTTCGGCCCCGCCGGCCTCGCAGACCATCACGTGGGGAGGCACAGGGGCCACCAACCTCCAGAACTACAATGTGATCGTCTGGGACATGGGGAATGTCTCGTCCGTGTCAGCCGCTAACTCCTGCATGTCGATCCAAGACGCCCAAGCCCTGAACTCTGCGGTGACGAATGGTCGGGGAGCTTGGCTGATGGGTGGCGATGCCTTCAGTTGCGGCACGGCCTCGTACTACTCGGCCAGTTTCGGGATCAAGTCCTCCACGGCGAATACCGCGGCACCAGGAAGTCTACCCCTGCACACCAGTGCAATCAGCCAGGCCCCCATCGTCGGTCTTCCAGCCGCCATCTACCTTGGCTCAAACGCAGTCTACAGCACCCTGACCCTCAACACCGGAGCGACCTCCTATCTCTGTACGGGCGCGTGTGTCTCCAACAACAACCTCGCCCTGACCTACGCACCTGTAGGACAAGGCCCCGCCCTTTCCACTTCCTTCGACCTTGCCGCTCTAGCTGCCCCGACCATGGGGCCACTCACTTCCCCCGTTGTGACCTCGACAGGCACCCAGGCTGCCGTCGCGTACGACGGATTTGACTGGCTGGCGGGGTTCGTAAGCTCGAAGACCGTGCCCCCCACGAACATCAATTCCGGAGAAGACTGGGCCGTGAGCCAGGTCTCGGTCCAACCGACCTCGGTATCCTTCCAGAGCCGGACCTTCGTCGATGTCACCATCCGGGACAATGGGAATTGGAGCACGACCGTCACAGCGGAACTCCTCATCAATGGCGTGCCCTATCCCTCCTCCGCAGCCCCCCTCCAGGTGACCTTGACCCCCACGGCGCTGGGGGGTTCCCTTACAGGGACTATCCTTTGGCAACCCGCGACCGTGGGTACCGTGACCGTGGGCGCCCTGATCGTCCCCCCCACCAACGACTCTAACGCCGGGAACAACCTCATGATGAGTTCGCTGTTCAACCCCCAGGTCTTCGTGAGTTACAGCGTCCTCGTGGTGGACGACACCCTCCATAGTGTCAAGGCGACCTTCCCAGATGACACCAACACCACGGTGATCCCCGCGCTCATCGCTGCCGGCTTCAGCCAGACGACCATCAACACGACCTACATCAACACCGGCTGCGGGACTGTCGCCAACATCCTCAGCAATTACAACCTCGTGGTCTGGAACAGCGGGATGGTCACGTACACGGCGGGCACCTACTGTCCCCTCACGGACCCCGACGCCAATCTCCTGGCCGGCTTCCTGATCAACGGGGGCAAGTCCAGCTCGCTTCTCTACCTCGGAGGCGGCCTGATGACGGTCCCAACGACCGACACGATCGTGAACTCCTTTGCAAACACCTACCTTGGAACCGCGCTTACCGGCGCCCAGACTCCCCTCTACGTCTCAAGCGTCATTGGCCGGACCGGAGACACTGTCGGGAACGGGATGAACATCCCCTACGTCACCTCGAACAGTGCGAACAGGAACTACACCTGTGCTCCCTCCGGCATCGGTGTTGGCTCGCTCTACTACAACGTGACGTCAGCGCCCGCCGACTACTGGACCGGACAGAGTTATTGCGCAGCGACGGACACCCAGGGTGTCACCGGATGGAAGTCGGCCTACTGGGCCTTCAGCCTCATCAACACCAATGACTCCCAGCAATTGAATTTGACGATGCTGAGGGTGGCGACGTTCTTTGGTCGCATCCTACCGAATAGCGACACGATCGTCACGACCCCGGACATCACCTTCTCCGTCCTCACCAGCCCATGGACCAACTTCGACAACATGCATCCCCAATTGCAGGAACAGTACCTCATCCGGGTCAATGTCACCAACTTCGGGGGGGCCACCGCGCAGAACGTTGCTGTGAGCATCTACGATGGCTCCCACATCCTGGGCACGCAGTCCCTCGCAGTAGGTGGCTCTTCGGTGAGTTCCACGGGTTCCGCCCTCCTCGGGGTGGGACAATTCTCCGTACCTTGGACCCCGCTCTATGCCGGAGTGAACGAGATCACCGCCGTGATCACCTCCTCGACCGCGGGCCAGATCCTGCCGGGCATTGCCAATTTCGCCACGGGAAACCTCACAGTCTACTTCTTCTACGATGCGACCAAGGACAACTCCAACGCCTGGACGCACAGCCAGCTTACCCTCTACCAGGCGAACGTGGCTCCCCAGTCGTGCGATCAGCCATCTCCAGGATCCAGTGCCTATTACTGGGATGGCCATGCGGTGCCGCAGGAATGGCCGACAGCGGTTTCCCAAGGTGTTCCGTGTTCCTATTCCGGAACCAACTACGCCGGCCCCGACAGCTGGGGGATGGACGGACAGACCTGCTACAACACGCAGTGGCAATGCGCCTCCTTGGCCATCATGGACTCTACGGGGAACCCGAACAGTGTCCAGTGGGCCTTCACGAGTCCGATCACCATTCCTGCCGGTTCGACGACCGCAACAGCCACCTGGTGGATGAAGTACAATATGGCCACCTACACCAACGGAGGTGCCATCTGTATCACCACCAACCCGGCCAACCTGCCTTCGGGAAGTAGTTGGAGCTATACTCAGTACCTCGCCAATTGCGACATCAACAACCCAGGTCCCACACCTACGAACAATCAGACAACCGTGCAAGTCTACGATGGGGGTGGTACCTGTTATCTCGAGCCGGTCTTCACAGGACCGAGCGCGGGAGGAACCGGGGGATGGCAATCCGAAACGGTCGATCTTAGCCGTTACATTGGCTCCACAGTCTACATCGCGTTTGGCTACGTCGAGGGTGATACCACCAACTGTGGCACGAGTTCCGTTTCCGCTCAGACGGGATGGTTCATCGACAACTTCAAGGTGACCGTGGGTTCGTCCCAATCCAACACCCCGTATGTCTCCGGTGCCACCAGCGTCCCCACGGATGTTTGGGGAGTCTACTCTGGCGCTGCCCTCTCCCCCTCGCTTGCCGCACTCCACGCCGGAGCCCCGCCCACGGGTTCGGCGTGGGTCAGCGCGGCTTGGGACGGTTCAACTGCTGTGATGGACCCCAACATGTGGGACTCCCTCTACTCCCGCCCTATCGACCTCTCCACGGCGATCAATGCCCAGTTGACATTCAACTACCTCTTCTCGAACGTCTTCTGGGTGGGCCCGTCGAGTCTCGGCCCTTGTTACGTAATGACGGCCGACCCGGCACAGAACCTGGAACTCGAGATTGCCCAAGCCAATACCGCCAATTGGGTGGTGGTGTGGTCGGCCAACAGCGAGGAATACACCGGCTGCACCGGATACCCCACAGTGGTCGGATACACTTACTCTTCGTACAACGTATATGAGTACTATGGATATCTCTCTGGCCACACAGCGACAGTGAGCACTTGGGGATGGCGTCCGGTTCAGCTCAACCTAAACGGCTATACGGGTCAAGTCATCCAACTCAGGTTCGTGGAGGGAACCAACAATGGTGGGAACGGAGCCCCCGGAGGTTCAGAAGCCTACGACACCAACGTGTGCTACCCGATGACGACGTACACCAACGCGAAGTGCAATCCCGGCAATACTCCCCTACCGACCGGAGGCATGATCTCGGGGATCTACGTCACGGGCAACACCAGTATCCATCCGGGGCCCGGACCCAATGTCGTCACCCCACCGCTCACGACGGTCTCCCACACGGTGGTTGGGCACCAGCCCCCGCTCCAAAGGACACCCGGTCCGGGGTCGGCTCCCGGGGTCTCCAGCACCTTCTCCTTCGACTCGGCCCAAGTGGCGCGGCAAGATGGACAGCTCCTGCTCGCTCGGTGGGAACTGACCCAACCGGCCTAAGGGAAGACCGCCCCTCTCTCCGGTGAGAGAGGGGCTCCGCCAGGCTTCCAAGGCGACGGAGCGGAAGTCGGCCGACGGGACAACTTTATCTTCAGCGTGGGCGCTACCCCTGCGCATGGTCGCGGTTTCTACGGTTAAGAAGGACGAGACAAAGCACTTGCACGTCAAGTTGGGGTCGGAGGAGACCGATGTTTACGACGTTATCACGCTCTACCTAGAGGTCGCCGGAAGGTCCCCCGACACGTTCTGGCGAGGGGTCGGCCGCCTCGAGAAGGAGGACGAGGATTCGATGGCGGACCTCCTCATTTCCGCTTTCAAAGCCGGGGTCTTTCTCGCCCGGGAGCATCCGGAGGAAGTCCGGACGCTCTGGGTCACGGAGAAGGAATGCTCCGAGGAGCAGAAGGCCGAGTCGCGCGAAGAGAGCACGCAGCAGTCCCGGAAAAAGGAGAGCACCGCCTTCTCCCACTACGCATGAAGTACGTCGCCGTTACCGGAGGGGTCATTTCCGGTCTGGGGAAGGGCATCACGGCCAGCTCCATCTCCCGGATCTTCAAGGCTCGCGGGGTCTCGGTCACCCCTATCAAGATCGACCCGTACCTCAACGTGGACGCCGGCACGATGAACCCCTACCAGCACGGGGAGGTCTTCGTCCTGGACGACGGCACCGAGGTCGACCTTGACCTCGGCAACTACGAGCGCTTCCTCGGGGAGAGCCTCGCGGGGAACCATAACATCACCACCGGCAAGGTCTACCGCTCCGTCATCGAGAAGGAGCGCCGGGGAGACTATCTCGGGAACACGGTCCAGATCATCCCTCACGTGACCGGGGAGGTCAAGCGCCTCATCCGGGAAGTGGGCGAGAGTTCCGGCGCCGAGGTCGCCATCATCGAGGTCGGCGGCACGGTCGGTGACATCGAGTCGATGCCCTTCCTCGAAGCCCTCCGGGAGCTCCGGATGGAGGTCGGGAAGAAGGAGGACATGGCCTTCGTCCACACCACCCTGGTCCCCGTGGTCGGGGCCGTGGGCGAGGCGAAGACGAAGCCTACCCAGCACTCCGTGCGGGAACTGCGCTCCCTGGGCATCCAGCCCGACATGATCGTCACCCGGTCCACCAACCCCATCTCCTCCGAGATCAAGCAGAAGATCTCGCTCTTCTGCGGTGTTCGTTCCGAGATGGTCATCTCCGTCCCGGACATGAGCTGCATCTACGACCTTCCCCTCCACCTGGAGGAGGAAGGGGTCGGGGACCGCCTGATGCAGATCCTCAACATCCCCCAGCGCCCCGTGGACCTCGGGGGCTGGAAGAGCTTCACCGAGCGCTACCACGCGGCGTCCGGCGAGGTGACCGTCGCCGTAGTCGGCAAGTACGCCGAGCTCAAGGATTCCTACCTTTCCCACACGGAAGCCTTCCACCACACCCAGGGCGGTGTGGGGGTCAAGGTCCGGATGCAGTGGTTCGACGCCGAGGACCTCGCCAAGGACGCCGAGCTCCAGAAACGCCTCAACTCCGTCCAGGGTATCCTCATCCCGGGAGGCTACGGCCGCCGGGGGATCGACGGCAAGCTCTTCGCACTCCAGCACGCCCGGGAGACCGGCACTCCCCTCCTCGGGGTCTGCCTCGGCTTCCAACTGGCGGCCGTCGAGTTCGCCCGGAACGTGCTCGGCCTCCCTGACGCCAACTCAACGGAGTTCGATCCGGGTACGAAGAACCCGGTGGTCGATCTCCTGCGCGAACAGGGAAAGGTCGTGAACCTCGGGGGAACCCAGCACCTCGGTTCCGAGAAGGTGGTGCTCACCGAGGGTTCCCTGGTCAGCCGCATCTACGGCCGCAAGGACATCCGCGAGCGGCACCGCCATCGCTACGAGATCAACCACGAGTTCATCGAGCGCTTCGAAGAGAAGGGATTCCGGGTCACCGGGCACGCCCCCGACGGACGGGTGGAAGTGCTGGAGATGCCGAAGCACCCCTTCTACGTCGGAGTGCAGTACCACCCCGAGTTCTTGTCCCGCCCCGAGTCACCCCACCCGCTCTACGTGGGGCTCGTCCGCGCCGCCCTCGCCCGACAGGGAGGTGGTACCCCTGCCCCGTGAACGGACCTACTCCAGGGACCTTCCCCTGAAGAAGGGAGAGAAGGTCCGGGTCGCCGGCCATCTCCAGGACTACCGGGCCTTGGGCAGCCTGAGCTTCGCTGTGATCCGGGACCGTCATGGCCTCTTCCAAGTCACCCTGAAGAAGGGAGTGACCCCCGACCCCCTCTTCGAACTCCTTGGGAAGACCTCCCGGGAATCCGTCGTTGCCTTTGAGGGGCAGGTGGCCGAGAACCCGAAGGCGAAGATCGGTGCCGAAGTCCTCGCCGAGACGGGAGAGGTGCTCTCCGCCGCGGAAGCCCCGCTCCCGCTCGGGGTCATCGACAAGGTCGGCGCCGAACTCGACACCCGCCTCAACCACCGCTTCCTCGACCTCCGGAAACGGGCCAACCAGGAGGTCTTCGAACTCCGGGCGGCCCTGGCGGAAGGTCTGCGCGCTTCCTTCCGGGAATTGGGTTTCCTGGAGGTGGAGACCCCCAAGATCCTCAAGCAGGGAGCCGAGGGAGGGGCCACGCTCTTCTCGCTCGACTACTTCGGGGGCCGGGCCTATCTGGCCCAGAGCCCACAGCTCTACAAGCAGATGCTCATGGCGACCGACATCGAGCGGGTCTACGAGATCGCCCCCGCCTTCCGGGCCGAGCCCAGTGACACGCTTCGCCACCTGACGGAGTTCACGAGCGTCGATGCTGAGATGGCCTACCTTGACGGTCCGGAGACCCTCTGGACGACCATCGAGGAACTCCTCTGCCGCACGCTCGAGCACACCCGGAAGACCCTCACCGCCTCCCAGCACCCGCTGGCGGGGAGCCTCCCGCAACCGAAGCGCCCCTTCCCCCGGGTCACCTTCGGCAAGGCGATGGAGATGCTCGGAAAGCCTTCCAGCGAGGCTGATTTCGGCACCGAGGACGAGAAGACCCTGGGCGATCTCGTGGCCAAGGAGCACGGCGCCGAGATGTACTTCATCACCGAGTTCCCGACCTCGCTCAAACGGAGCACCTTCTACGCCATGCACCAGGATGACCATCCGGAGAAGACGAACTACTTCGATCTCGATTTTCGGGGTCAGGAGATCATCTCCGGCGGGCAACGGGAGCACCGGATCGACCGGCTCACCTCCCAGATCCGGGAAGCGGGGCTGGACCCTGCCAATTTCACGGGCTATTTGGAGCCCTTCCGCTACGGCATGCCCCCCCACGGGGGCTTTGCGCTCGGGCTCGACCGGCTGACGGCCAAACTGGCCCAGCTTCCGAACGTCCGGGAAGCAAGGCTTTTCCCCCGGGACCGATTCCGCTTGGAGCCCTGAAGGGCCCTCATCAGATCATGGCGGTTGGCGAAGGACTCCAGCTCTCCTCCACGGAGCTTGAAGGGCGGTGGACCCGCCTCCTGGAGGATCCGGAGATCCGCCGGAGGCTGGCGAGCCTCGTCCAGAAGTACCCCGAGAACCGCTCCTTCGAGCTCGAGTTCACCGAGGTGGACGCCCACGACTCTCCCCTCGCGGATCACCTGCTCCAGTATCCCGAGCCCACGCTCGTGGCCGGAGAGAGGGCCCTCGAGGAGGCCCAGCCGACCCGGGAAGGTACCCCGATGAAGCTCCGGGTCCGTGTCTCCGGGCTCCCCTCCTCCCAGCGGGTCCCCATCCGGATGCTCCGGGAGACCCACCTCAACCGATTCCTGATCATCGACGGCATCGTCCGGCGGATGACCGAGGTCCGCCCCCAGCTGAAGAGGGCCGTCTACGAGTGCATCGCCTGCCGCGGCCGCACCGTCATCGAGCAGGACGACGTCTCCCAGACCCTCAAGGAGGCGACCGTCTGCAGCAGCTGCGACAAGCCCCTCGGCAAGACCAAGTTCACGCTCATCCCGGAGGCCTCCACCTACATCGATTCCCAGAAGCTCGAGATCCAGGAGAACCCGGAGATGCTCAAGGGGGGAACCCACCCGGAGGGACTGACGCTCCTCGTCACCGAGGACCTCACGGGCAAGGTGATCCCCGGGAACCGTCTCGAGGTCACCGGAGTGCTCCGCAGCGTCCCCCGGAACATGCCCAAGGGCGCCGGGATGAAACACACCGTCTTTGACGTCGTGCTCTTCGTGAACCACATCCTGAAGGAGGACAAGGAGTTCAAGGAGATCGAGATCTCCGACGAGGAGGTCCGCCAGATCGAGGCTCTCCGGGACCAGGAAGGGGTCTTCGACCGCTTCGTGGACTCCATGGCCCCCTCCATCCAGGGGATGCGGGTCGAGAAGGAGGCCATCGCCCTCCAACTCTTCGGGGGCGTGGCGAAGTACCAGCCGGACGGGGTCCGGATCCGGGGCGACATCCACGTGCTGCTCGTCGGGGACCCGGGATGCCTGATCGGGGACGAGAGGGTCACGCTCGGCGACGGCACCTCCGTGCGACTGGAGCGGATGGGCACCCGGCATCTCCAGGACCTTCGGACCCCGGTCCGGATCGGGAACGGACTGGGACCGCGGGGGCTGGCCACGCGCTTCCATCGCTACGAGAACCAGCCCATCCTGGAGATCGTCACGGAGAGCGGAAAGTGCATCCAGGGAACGCTCAATCACCCCCTACGGATCTGGAAACAGGGTTCGCACTCGGGTCAAGAGTGGAGGCGGCTGGACAGCCTGAAGATCGGAGACCAGCTCGTGGTCGCCGACACCATTCCTTGCACCAAGACCACCCTCGTCCCGACGGAGTGGGCCGCACCCCTGTCTTCTCAAAGCTCCGGACAGGTCCGGGTCCCCCGGTACTTCGACGAGGACCTCGCGGCGCTCCTCGGATACCTGCTCGGGAAAGGCTGGGTCCGGCCGCGACACGTGGGCTACGGGGTTCCCCCGGCAGGAGCCGACCTCGTCCCGAAACTCTCCGCCCTCGTCCAGAATACCTTCGGTGCCCCGCCGTCCTCACGAAAGCAGGGTGCCCACCCGCACTTCGACATCCCGGGAACCTCCGTCGCTTCGTGGCTCTCCTTCCTCCGGGAAGGGAGGGTCCCGGAACCCGTCCTAAGGTCCCGGAACAGCGTCGCGGCCGCGTTCCTCCGCTGGCTGTACGAAGCTGAGGGAAAGTCTTTCGCACCCGCCCAGAAGAAGAATTCGATCACCCTAAGTTCGTCCAACCTCGAGTTCCTTCGGGATGTTCAGCACTTGCTGCTCCGCTGGGGCATCTCCAGCGACATCGTTGGAGCGGTTCCTCCGAAGGCTCGCGGCAAGGTCGGGACCCTGAAGATCCACCAAAGCCGCTCCCTCCTTCGCTTTGCTGCGGAGATAGGATTCGAGAGCGCAAGGAAGCGCGCCCGCCTCGAGAAGGTCGTAGAGCACGCACGTGCCCGTCGTGAATCCCTTCGTCACCCGCAGAAAGGGGAACGCGTGGTCTCGATCGCCCCCGCAGGGATCACCACGGTCTACGATATTGAAGTCCCCGGCTCGCACCGCTTCCTCGCCAACGGCATCGTGAGCCACAACACCGCGAAGAGCCAGATGCTCCGCTACATCGCCGACAACATCGCCCCCCGAGGGGTGTACACCAGCGGCAAGGGATCCACCGCCGCCGGTCTTACCGCGGCCGCTGTCAAGGACGATTTCGGCGGCGGGCGGTGGACCCTGGAGGCGGGCGCGATGGTGCTCGCGGATCAGGGCATGGTCTGCATCGACGAGTTGGACAAGATGAGCGACAACGACCGCTCGAGCATCCACGAAGCCCTGGAACAGCAGACGGTGTCGGTCGCGAAGGCCGGTATCACAGCGACCCTTCCGGCCCACTGCCCCGTGCTCGCCGCGGCGAACCCGAAGCTCGGGAGGTTCACCCCGGACAAGCTGCCGGCGGAGGAGATCGATCTTGCCCCCACGCTCCTTTCCCGTTTCGACGTCATCTTCGCCATCCTGGACAAGCCCGAACGGGAGAAGGACCGGGCCCTTGCCGGTGCCATCCTCGCCCAGCACGTGGAGGCGGAGGGGAGGGAGGCCAAGCGGACCGAGGCCGGGCCGGAGGGACCGCCGGTGAAGGTGGTCCTGAACCGCTTCTCCACGGACTTCATGCGCAAGTACGTCGCCTACGCCAAACGGAACGTCTTCCCCGTGATGGAGGAGGCGGCCCACAAGGCGCTCCTCGATTTCTTCGTCGATCTCCGGAAACAGGGGGAGGGGGAGCACAAACCGGTCCCCATCACCCTCCGGCAGGTGGAAGCGCTGGTCCGTCTCACCGAGGCGTCGGCACGGTCCCGGCTCTCCCCCGTCGCCACAAAGGCGGACGCAGAACGGGCCATCACCATCCTGCAACACTTCCTGAAGACCGTGCTCTCTTCCGAGGGTTCGGTGCTGGACATCGACTACATCACCGTGGGGATCAGCACCAGTGCCCGGAACGCCCTGCAGACCCTCCGCGAGGTGATGGTGGAACTGCAAAAGCAGTCTCCCAGCGGGTTCACGGTGGAAGACCTGGTGGCCGAAGGGGAGAAGAAGGGGATCTCCAAGGACCGGGTCCTGAAGCTGATGCATGAGATGGGACGACTGAACGAGATCTACGAGCCGAGGACGGGGTCGGGGCTTTGGAAACTGATGTGACGGACGGGGAGAAGGAGATGGTCGTCCGGGTCCACCGCACCCAGGGGGAGACCGTCCTCGCCGCCTGCGACCGCGACCTCCTCGGAAAGAAGCTCATGACCGGGCGCCGGGAATATCTGGTCAGCCCCGGGTTCTACGGCTCGACCCCGGTCGCGGAGGAGGAACTCGTCCAGCTCATCCGGGCCTCCACGATCGTGAACCTCCTGGGGAGCCGAACGGTCGGCGTGGCCAAGAAGGCCGGTCTCCTCGAAGAGGGCGCCACCACGCTCCTCGACGGCGTCGAGCACGCAGAAATAGTCCGGATGCTGTAGACGTAACGGACACCTCATGGAAGAACGCCAACCCTCGGGAGCCTTTTGCGTGGTCTGCGGCAAGGCCGGCGTAGAGCTCTTCGATGCCCTGTGCGTGGACTGCTTCCGGGAGAGGAGCCCACCCATCGAGCTTCCCCCCAGGGTCCGGGTCGTGCTGTGCCCCTTCTGCGGGGGCCGGGAGTACGGCCGGCACTGGGAGAAGGGCCCGCCCCCCGGGTTCTTCCACAGCAAGGACGTCGAGATCCACCTCAAGGTGAACCCCCCCTTCATCCTCAAGTCGCTCACGTGGGAAGAGTCGGGACAGAACCCGAAGCTGCGGCAGTTCGCCGGCACGGCCACCCTGGAACTGGGGGGCTCGTCCTTCGAAGTCCTCGTCAACACGGAGCTCAAGGTCTCGCACCAGACCTGCCCGGCCTGCACCCGCCGGGGAGGGCGGTACTTCACCGCCAAGCTGCAGTTCCGGGACACCGAGGAGGGCAACCTCCACCGCAGCACCGCCGACTTCCGCACCGACATCCAACGCTACTGGGGCCACTTCCTTGCGGGCGCCCCCCGCGTCTGGTCCGAGGCCATCGCTTGGGAGGAAGACCTCAAGGAAGGGATCGATGTCTACTTCACGGACACGACCACCGCCAAGTCGGTGGCGAGGGAGATCAAGAGCCATAGCGGGGCCCGGACCAAGGACTCCGCGTCCCTGTGGGGGGTCAAGGATGGCCGGCAGATCTACCGGACCACCGTCCTCCTCCGCTTCCCCGCCCTCCTCCCGGGAGACTTCTTCGAGAGCCAGGGAAAGCTCAAGCAGCTCAAACGCCGGCTCGGCGACAAGCTCCGGATCCTGGATATCGCCACCGGGGAGCAGGAGACACTGCCCACCACCGAGACGGAGTCCGGGGCCCGTATCGTGGCGGCGCGAGACCGCGTGCTTCGTGCCCTGGTCGTTCCTGAGGATCCCTCGGTGGTCCTCCACCCGGTATCCGGGGACAAGCTGAGGTTGCGGAACCCGCTCAGTGAAGAGGAGCTGCGGGAGGTCGAGGTCTCGGTCATCGTCGACAAAGGGGAGGCATGGTGGATCCCGAAACACTCGCTCCGAAAGAAAGGCCCCTCGATCTGAAACAGGAAGGCGCGACCCACCTCTTCCTTCCCGAACATGAGGTCGGCCAGAAGGGCCCGGCCCATCGGCGGGCGGTCTTCTACAACCCCGCCATGGCCCTCTCCCGGGATATGTCGGTGTCCGTGGCCACGGCCGAGGCGGCCCGGCAAGGCCACAAGCTCCGGGTCTGGGATGCGCTGGCGGCGACCGGGGTACGCGGGCTCCGCCTCCTGACGGAGACCCAAGCGGTCGAGAGCGTCCTCGCCACCGACCAGAGCCTCGGGGCCTTCCGCACGCTGGAGCAGAATGCCGCGAGAGAGGGCAGCGGCCGGCTGGTCCCCCGATGGCACGATGCCGAGACCGCTCCGGAACGTCGCAGCTTCGACCTCGTCGACATCGACCCTTTCGGAACTCCCGTTCCCTTCCTCAGGGCCGGTGTGGAGGCAGTGGTGGACGGGGGGATGCTGGCCGTCACGGCCACCGACATGGCCGTCCTCGCAGGGCCGGAGACGCAGACCTGCCTGACACGCTACGGGGCCCGGGCGGTGCGGGGCTACCTCTCCCGGGAAGGCGCCATGCGCATCCTGATCGCCAAGATCCGCGCCGAGGCGCAGGTCCTGAACCGGACCGCTGTCCCGCAGCTCTCGGTCATCGGGGGCTACCATATACGGGGCTATTTCCGGATCCTGGCTGGGGACCCCACGGGCGAGCACGGGGTTTCCCAGGTACCGTTCGAGGGGTACGAAGGACCTCCTTTGCTGAACCCACGACCCTCGGGCCCTCTCTGGACCGGTAAGCTCCACGACCGGAACTTCGTACGCTCCCTTCCCGAGATCGCCCATCCGGGCGAGGAGAAGGCGTTCCCCAAGCTCCTCACCACGCTCAAGAGCGAGGCGGAGGTGGATTGCCTCTTCTACCACGAGACCGGCGTGCTCTCCAAGCGGCTCCATCTTCGGAGCCCACCCTCCCGGGAGACCATCTTTGAGGCCGTCCGGGCCGAGGGAGCGCGCATCACCGAGACCCATGCGTCCCCCTCCGGTTGGCGGACCGAACTCCCGCTCCCTCGGCTGGAAGAGATCTTCCGTCGGATCGACCGCTAACCGTCGGGACTGCAAACCATATTAAGGACCCCATGCTATTTCATATCAGGGAGGTTGCGGCGACAGGAAAGTCGAGAGGAAGGTAACTAAGAGGAAAAGGCTACACCCCGTTCGTTCAGACGATCCCAGCCCTTCGCGCAGGCAGGTATGTGCCGGGCTGGTCCTCTGGTCCTTCGTCAAACCGCGCCTCCCTACCCGGGAAACTCCGGGGAGGCTATGCTCCCCGAAGTCCCCCCCCGGGATCCTCTCAGCGCCCCTTAGGGGCTTCGGCGCAATTTTACCTTTCTACCACCGGAGAGAGCTCCCACGGGGCAGTAGGGGACGCACCAGCCGCATTCCGTGCAGTTGGGAAGGACCTTGAGCTGGATCAGCGTGAGATCGAGGGCTTCCGGTGGGCAGACCCCCACACAGAGACCGCACAGGCAGCACGCGTCGGTGTCGACCTTGATCAATGAGACTCCGCCGGAGCCGATGCCTTGGGGCTGGAGAGGGCGTGGCTCAGAGCGACGAAGGACGTCATGGCACACTTGATGCGGACGGGCGAGAGCGGGACCCCGACGAGCTTCTCCATGTCCTCCTGCGTGAGCTTCACGATCTCGGACACCGGCATCCCCTTGATCCGGAGGGTGAGGAGGGAAGCGCTCGCCACCGAGATGGCACATCCGTCCCCGGAGAATCGTATGTCCTCGACCGTGGAACCCTTGGGATCGAGCTTGAGCTCCACCTCGATGTGGTCCCCGCAGAGGGGATTGGACTCGTCGCCCGAGAGGTCGGGATGCTCCAGGTGCCCGGAGTTCCTCGGCTTGCGATAGTGTTCGAGGATCCTCTCCTGGTACATGTCGTAAGCCATCTTTCTCACCGATTGTATGATTCGAAGCTTCAAAGTGTTTATGAAGCTAACGCAAGTCTATCAGCCGAAATGTCACCTGAGAATTCGCCGCTCGGTTTCCCCGCCCGCGGTCAAGCTATGGGAGTGCGCGGTTCTCCTTCGGGGCAGGTGTGAAACCATGGTCGCAACACAGGAGAGCGTAACGTCGGGGACCGCTCCACGGTCCGCCCGCTGGTTCTCAGAATCCCTTCCCGCCGCGATCTCCGAAACCCTCTCCGAACCCGGTCCCCTCCGGGAAGAACGGTTGGCCGGGCTCCGGGCCTTCCTCGCCCTCCCTGCGGAAAAGGACCCGCTGTACAAGAAATATGCTCACCTCGTGAACTTCGACCTCTCGGAGGTCACCCCCCTCGTCAAGGGGTCTTCCTTCCCCCAGCCCCAGGCCGGGAAGAGGGAGATCCTCGTGGTGCACGATGCGGAGGGCACCCACGTCCACTGGCCCGAGGGGCCGCGCCCCGCCGGCGTCCAAGTGCAGACCCGGGAGGATCTCCTCCAATCGGGGGCCGACACGATCTCCCAGTTCCTCGGGCTCGGGCAGCCGAAGGAGGAGAAGTTCAGCGCCATGAACCTCGCCTTGGCCACCCACTGGCTCCGCATCGTCATCCCGGACACCCCCGCCCGCCCGGTGCGCATCCGGGAGATCTCCGTGCTGAACGGGAAGGGACAGGCCCTGGCGGTGCGCCGCGTCCTCCACGCGGGACGGTTGAGCCGTGTCTTCCACAGCGAGGAGGTTTACACCAGCGCCCCCGAGACGTCCTCCCGCCTCTACTCCAGTTCCACTAGCCTCGTGGCCGGTGCGGATTCGGAGATCGTTTCCCTGACCAACCACACCCCGGACGGGGCCACCGTCTCCTTCTACAACCGCTTCCTCTCGGCCCACCAGAACGCCCACGTCTACTGGCTCTTCTCGGGCATGGACGGCTTCCGGACGACCGTGCGCAACTTCTCCCGCCTCGAGCAGCAGGGTTCGGAGGTCACGGACCTTCAGGTGTTCTACGGGGACGAGGACCAGTCCTGCTCCAGCTCGATCCGGGTGCTCCACGACGCCGACGACACGCGCGGGCAATCCATCTCCCGTGGGGTCTTCAAGGACAAGGCCCGAGGGATCTTCACCGGGATGATGCGGATCGATCCGTCGGTGAAGAAGATCTTCTCGTACCTCTCCGAGCATGCGATGCTGCTCTCCAAGTCCGCCCGGGCGGAGACCGCCCCGGGGATGGAGATCCTCTCCTCGAACGACGTGAAGGCCGCCCACTCCTCTTCCGTGGCCCCGCTCGATGCGGAGAAGGTCTTCTACCTGGAGTCCCGAGGCTTCCCTGAAGGCGAGGCGCTCCGGACGATCGTGGAGGGCTTCCTCGCCTCGGCCCTCGCGAAGTCCCCCCTGGAAGGGATCGACCAGGCGCTCTACCAGTTGCTGGACGGACGCTGGGGCGGCCACCATCCCACGTGGAACGGGCGTGGGGAGACCGAATCCCTCCTTCCGGGCAGCGCCGCCTGGAAAGAGGCGGCCGACGTCCGCATCGACGAGAAACTACGATAGGGCCAGCGGATAGCGCAGGATCGCGGCGATCCCGCCGAGCCCCTTGAGCCGCTTCCCCGCCTCTCCTTCGTGCCGCACGATCAGTATCTTCCCTCCCCCGGAGCGGACGGCGTCCAAGCTCTCCGCTACCGAGGGCTCCCGAAGGTGGGTGTCGAGCACCAGCAGACGCTCCACCGCTCCGGCGTCCGAGGCCTTGGTGACCTCCTTCGGACCGACCGCGGCCAGTCCCGCGGTCCCGAGGGAGCGCACCAGACGCTCGACCTCTCTCGCCTCCTCGGCCGAGAGCGAGCCGGAGAGGGCGCTCTCCGCCTTCCCTGACCGGAGGAGCTCCTGGATGCCGGGCATGCCTGCCTCGGCCGTCGCCTCCACCAGGGGGACCGGCCCCTTCCGGGGGGCCGACTTCCAGTGGCGGAAGAGGCTCTCCTTGCAGAACCCTGGGCCGGAGAAGATGAGCGCCTTCGCCCCCTCGACCTCCCGTTCCAAGGTGGTCACGATGTCCACCAGGTACTGCTCGTTCTCCTTCTCCTTCTTCCCGCCGGGAGCGTGAACGTACTTCCCCGTGCCGGTACGGTTGAACTCCTGGATCACCTCGTTGGTCCGGCCGTGGACGCGGACGAGGGTCCCCTCGCTCCAGTCGATGCAGGCGATCACGAGCCGGGGCTCCCCCAGGCTTCGCTTGCCCTCGTCGATGAGGGCCCAGTCCGAGGCGTTGAGCTCGGGCTTCAGCAGGGAGACGTCTGCGCCCTGCTCGAAGTCGAGCGTGTGGTGCCGGCCGATATCGAAGGGGGCCTCCGTGATCGGGCCCGTGAAGCGAAGATGGCCAGTGAACTCGTGGAACTCGATCTTCTCGACCCGGAGGCTGAGGAAGACGGGGCGGCGCTCTCGCTGCGCCTCCGGAGTGTCGGCCGGGGCCTCGGGATCCCTCCGGTGGGTGAATCCCCCCACCGAGTCCCCTTTCACCACGAGCCGGGAGAGGCGCCAGAGGTCGCTCGCCGTCTCGACTCGGAGCTTGAGGAAGTGGGTCTTCTTGTCGTAGACCAGGACCTTCATCGGACGGAGGCAAGAGTACGGTTATTATTACCCGTACCTATGCCTCCGACATGGCCGACGAGGAAGGCATCACCCCGGTGGACAGCCACCAGGTGGCCCCCATGGTCCGTCCTTCGATCCCGGCGGCGGACGCCCTGATCGGAGTGCGGAAACCCGTCCTCCAGCACGGCTTCGTGGCCCTGGTCGATTACATGGGCAACGACGCGGCCATCGTCCAGGCCGCGCGGGTCTCCTACGGGCTCGGCACGAAGTCCGTGCGCTCCGACGAGGCCCTCCTTCGCTACCTCATGCGCCACCACCACACCACTCCCTTCGAGATGGTCGAGTTCAAGTTCCTGGTCCGGCTCCCGATCTACGTTGCCCGACAGTGGATCCGGCACCGCACCGCCTCCGTGAACGAGGCGAGCGCCCGGTACTCCATCGTCCCCGACGAGTACGAGGTCCCTCGCCCCGAGGCAGTTCGCCGGCAGGACACCCAGAACCGTCAGGGCAGGTCCGATGAGGTCCTCCCCCCGGACGAGGTGGCGGCCTTCCGGAAGGAGCTCCAGGGGGTCTACGACGACGCCTACGGCCGCTACGAAGCCTTCCTCGGCCTCGGGGTCGCCCGTGAGATCGCCCGGATCGTCCTCCCCGTCGGGTTCTACACCGAGTGGTATTGGAAGATCAACCTCCACAACCTCTTCCATTTCCTGAAGCTCCGCATGGACCCCCACGCCCAAGAGGAGATCCGGGAATATTCCGCCGTCATGGCGGAGATGGTGAAGACGGTCGTCCCCGTCGCCTACAAGGCCTTCGAGGATTTCGATCTCAACTCCGAGACCTTCAGCCACCGGGAACGCCGGGCGCTCGCCGCCATCCTCCGCGGGACGGAGGAGCGGAAGGCCTGCGAAGAGGCGGGGCTTCCCCTCGTCCGCCCGGACGGAAAGCCCATGAAGACCGGGGAAGGGGTAGAGTTCCTAACGAAGCTTGCCCGGCTCCGCGCCCTGAGCAAGGAGCCCTGAATCGCCCTTCCCAGAAGGGCCGAAGCACACCTGCTGCGATGACCGAGTCGGGAAAGTCTTCCCCGATCAGTGCGGGGATTCCTTCGGCTTTCCTTCCGTGTCGATGAGGGAGAGCGGGCCGTACGGGGTGTTGACCCCGAGCCAGACCATTCCCAGGCCGACGAAGGTGGCCACGATCCCCAGGATGAGCGTCAGGGTCGCGTAGAGCCCCCAGGTAGGGTAGATCGTCACGAAGAAGAACTGGGCCCCGTTGGGAGGGGCCGAAAGGTGGGCCACGATGTTGAGCAGGATCCCAACGCCGAACCCGAAGACGATGAGGAAGGAGGCCCCGATGAGATAGCCCGCTCTCCGGTTCCCGACATTCTCCGAGTCCGTCGTCACGAAGGCTACCAGTAGGGGGGTGGGTTAAAGGTTTTTCCCACGGGAGCGGGAACTCCGTTCCCCCTCCCAACCGCCTCCCGCGGGGGCCCCCGGGTTAGGCATGCACGTTATCTAGGACCCGGGAGTGCCCTAGAACGAAAAGAGCGTGTTTTGTGAAGAACGTGTGCAGTGAGTGCGGGGAAGTATTGAGCTTCTCTCAGGAAGAGAACGGAAGGCTGGTTGGTACGTGCGAGGCGTGCGGGTTCACCATGACGGTGGCCGCGGAAACACCGAAGCCCGGACAGGACGGTAAGAAGGAAGCTGGGAAAGAGGGACTCCCCGACGAAGAAGAGACAGCGAGCGAAGAGACCGAGGAACCCGAAGAGGGTGACGAGGACGACGACGAACAAGAGGACGACGAGGGAGAGGAGACCGAGGAAAGCCCCCGGCGACGGGCTCACGGCCCGAAGAGGGCGCGTTCCGGTTGCCGATCCTGCGGCGGTGCCTTGACCTTCGAAGAAGATCCCCAGGGCGATGTGCAGGGTTCGTGCTCCGAGTGCGGATCCACCTTCCGCTTCGTGCTGGCGCTTCCCGATCGCCCACGGTTCAGTGAGGACCGCGGACGAGGAGGATTTGGCGGCGGTGGCGGCAGAGACCGGAGACCCTCCTTCCGTCAAGGAATGGGCGGTGCCGGCGGACGACCCCAGCGGGGATGCCGTCTGTGCGGAGCTCCGCTCCGGTTCGAGACCTCGGACGACGGTACTGTCACCGGCATGTGCACCGAGTGCGACAACAAGTTCACCCTCCCCCGACGCCGCGAGGAAGGACGGGGAGGCGGTGGCGGCGGTTACGGCCGGGGTGGCGGCGGAGGCTACGGTCGCGGCGGTGGTGGCGGAGGCGGTGGCTTCCGTTCGCGCTTCGGCGGGAGCTCCGGTGGCCGCTCCTTTGGAGAAGGACGACGGGAGAGCCGGGGAGGCTTCGGAGGCGGCCGCGAGGGCGGCTTCCGCAAGCGCCGGCGGCGGGACGACTACTAGGGCCCGCGACCCGGCCCTCCCGGGCCGGGTTTTCCGCACAATTCTGTAGCGGATTGGACATCCTTTTATAAGCGATATGCCATACAATAGCATACTAGGACGGGGGGGAGCCGCAGGTTGGAGAACGTGAGGGGGCAATCGATCTCAGGGGGAACTCAGCGGCAAGAGTTGGCCCAACTCTGCAAGGGCTTCCTGCTTCTCAACGACAGCGACGCGGAGCGGGCTCGAGCATTCCTCGTTACCTTCCTTCGTGAGACCAGCACCCGCGGGCCATAGGCCCGTTCAGTGCGACTTCGTAGCCTCGCGCTTCTGCAGGAAATTCTCGCGGACCCGTAGCTGAGCCTCGAAGCGGGCCAACGCCGCCTCCTTCTCCTGCAGTTCCTTCTCCTTGTCCTTGGCGAACTTGAGCTTCAGTCCGAGCTCGGTGTCCTTGCGCTTGACCTCGGTCTTCGCTTCCTCGAGCCGCTCCGTCTCCTTCTGGAGGACGCTCAGCAGGAAGTCGACCGACAGGTCCTCGTTGGGGCTCTTCGGGGCGTGGGAGGGATGCTGGATGAGCTTCAGCAGGGCCCCGGCGAGCAGGGCGGACATGTTCTCCCGCTCGATGGGCTTGGCCGAGGTCCCTTCTGCGAGGTCCAAGGCGTCCCGCAGGAGCTTGGAGATCGCGGTCATCCGCTCTTGCTCGTCGACGCGGGGAGGGGTCATGCGCGCAGCACCTCCAGGACGCGGGTCTGGATCGCCGCGGGATCACCCCAGGCGGTCACTTTCACCAGGAGGCCCTTCTGGGTGTAATGGTCGATGAGAGGGGCGGTCTGCTCCTCGTAGGTGCGGAACCTGGCCTCGACGACCTCCTTCCGGTCGTCCGGGCGCTGTTCGAGGGGGGTCGCATCGTTGTCGCAGAATCCCGCTTTCTGCGGAGGGTGGGACCTCAGGTTGTACACCGAGTTGCACTTCGGGCAGACCCGCCGCTCCACCAGCCGTTCGAGAAGGTCTTCGAGACGGATCTGGAAGTAGACGACCCGGTCGACGGGGGTGAGCGTGGAGAGCGCCTCCGCCTGGTCGACGTTGCGGGGGTATCCGTCCAGGATGAACCCCGGGGCCACATCACATTCCTTGAGCCGGTCCTCGAGCATGCGCAGGACCACGGGATCGGGCACCAGCTTTCCTGCGTTCATGTAGGTCGCGGCGTCCTTTCCCGCCGCGGTCCCCTTGGCCACGGCCGCCCGTAGCATGTCACCGGTAGAGATATGGGGGATGCCGAGGGATCGTGCTGCAAGCTTGGCCTGTGTTCCCTTTCCAGCCCCGGGCGGGCCGATGAACACGATGCGCATCGCCGGGACGAGAGCAGGAAGTGCATATTAGCCTAAGGTGCCGCTCGGGGAGGCCCGGCCCCAACTTACCCCGGTCGGACGACCCCGCGATAGCTCAGCGGGGAGACGGAAAAATGCGGGGGGCCCGAAGGAGGAGGGGGGCGAGGGGAAAGCCGATGGGCTCCCCGCCCGCCCGGCCCGTACCGTCCCTAGGTGACCGGGCCCCACGCGAAGGCGTTCGATCGCTCGTTCAGGCGACAGTCATCGTACCCATCATGAAGCCGAGGCCGGCCATCGAGTACGAGTCACAGGGTGCCATGCACTGCCAGGTGAAGGTTCCGGTCTCGTTGAAGTACGCCGTGAAACTGACCACGCTGGGACTGGAGGTTCCGGCGGCCGGGAGGGCCACGCTGAAGCCGGCATAGGGTCCGCGCAGGATGGTGAAGGTGTGCGAGACCTGACCGACGGGGATAGAGCTGACCCCGGTCGCGCTCCCGTTGAGGTATTCAAGGTTGCCCACGGTCCCGTTGACCTGGGTGTAGATAGAGGCAGGGGCGTTCTCACCGTTATCGTAGTTCGTGATCACGAAGACGAGCTCCGTATGCGAAGGAACGGTGAAATTCGCAGGAGTATACTGATCGGTGGACTGGTTGCGGTCCGGGTTCGCGTTGATCGCAAGGTAGACGTAGTCGGGTCCGGTCGGTCCGGTCGTGGTGCCCCCGTTGCCGCTACCGTTCGAAGCGGAGTTCCCCGTCTCCACCCCAACACCGTAGACCGCCGCAAACGAGAACCAGCTGACGATGCCTGTGACGACCACAAGGATCAGTCCCCAGGCGATCACGCTCGAACTCAACGTCTTTCTGCCACTTTGCCCACTCTTTTCTGTCATAACGTCACCTTATCTCGAAAATAAGAGGCGACGGATTTGAAGAGCGGTACGATTCTTAGTGCTTGTTCCAAGACTTTGGAATCACTCCCAGCCTATAGGACCGTCAGAAGGCCCGACATCTTGCCATCCAGGGTCATCTGATCCTGCCCGCAGTCCGCATGGCACTGCCAGCGGTAGACGCCCGGGGTGTTGAAGTAGACCGAGAAGGTGACGACCGACGGGCTGGCCCCGTTGTTCCCGGCGGGGGGGATGGGCACGTTGAAGCCCGCGTAGGTCCCGTTGGTCAGAGAGAAGGTGTGCGCCACATTTCCCGGGTCCAGTTGGGTCAAGGTCACCCCATTGAGCGACATCGTCCCGTTGACCGTGCCGCAGACGGACGAGTAGGGAGGGCTCACCGAGGAACTGCCGTTGTCGTAGTCCACGATCGTGATCAGGATCAGGGTGTGGGCCGGCACCGTGAAGTTCGAGGGCACGTAGAACTCGGAGTGCGTCGCTGGGTTGACGAAGATGGAGAGGGTGAGATAGTCCCGCTGCGTCAGACTGGTCGGAAAGGTCTCCGTGGCGCAGCGGGAGGGAAGCGAAGCGGGCTGGTCCATGCCCAGAACGCCCGCGTAGAGTCCGCTCACCACCATGGTCGCTAGGAACGTGACGACCACCACGAGGTACGCTTGCCGCAACGTCAGCCGGGAGGTGCGGTTCCGGCGGAAACGGGACCTCAGTCTCCATCGGCCCACGGCTCTGCGGCTTCCCCTGAAGTGCGCGCGTGCGCCCGTCCCCGACATGCCCGTTGGACGAACTAGCGGGGTGTTACTTCATAAGGGTCGACTTGATTTCAAGCTCTTGGAATCTGGATCGCGGGCCGTGAGGTCCCGCCGAGGGCTCAGACCCAGGCCGAGAGCACGTCGTGCCGGGTGAGGATCCCCACGAGCTTCCCGCGGGTGACCACGGGCAACCGATTGATGTTGTGCTCGGACATGATCCCGGCCGCCACGTCGAGCGTGGCGTCGGGCGTGACCACGACCGGGTCCTGGTTCATGACGTCCCCCACGCGGACGTTGGTGAGCACCTGGCGGATGATGTCCAGGGTGTCCGCGCCGGCGCCGCCCGTGCGCCGCTTGGGCCCCTTGGAGGGCTGGGTCGTGTGCAGCAGGACATCCACGAACCCCATCTCGGATCGCCCGAGGGCTTCGGAAAGGGCACGGGAGATATCCTTCTCGCTCAGAACGCCCACCACGTGGAAGGCGCCGTCAACCACTGGAAGCCCTGAAATATGGTTCTGCCTAAGTACATCCATGGCCGTGTCGAGGGTGGCCGTAGACAGAATCGTCTTGACCTCCCGGGTCATCGCGTCCTTCACCGTAACATCCTTTACTTCCATCCGCCTCACCACTCTCTGTTTCGGGCCCGCGGGTACTCAGAAACGAATCGGGAATAATGGTTGCGCACAAGGATGATGTTCCCGCTGCAGAGGATTCAATCGCCTGAACGTGTCTATTCACCAACCCATTTGGGGTAGGCATGACAGCGGAGATACCGGTCGGGTTCGAACAGGGATCCGCGGAACCCTTCACCAAGCAGAAGGAGGACGAGTTCCTCTCCGCGCTGGGGGACCGTTCCTCCCGGCAGATCCTACTCACCCTGGACAGCTCGCCCAAGCCCGTCCACGACCTTGTCCGGGCGCTGGACCTTCCGCAGAGCACGGTCTATCACAAGCTCCACGAGCTCCAGCGGATCGGCCTTGTGGCGGTGCAATCGGTCACAATCACGCCGGATGGTAAGAGAGTGGAGCTCTTTCGGAGCTTGTTGGAGAGTGTGAAGCTGGAAATGCTTGGGGGAAAGCTTAACGTGAGGGTACGGTATCGCAACTTGACCGCGGAACGACTAGGAAGAATGTGGGAAGCCATGCGTAGAGAGGTCAAGCGATGAGCGTGGGTCCGGAGTTCTTTGGAATTCCCGAGATTTGGTTCCTGCGCGCCTTCATGCTCCTCGTCTTGGTCGTGGGCGGCATCATCAGCTATTACGCCTACCGCTCCTGGAACCACTCGCGGGCCCGACCCATGCTCTTCATGGCCATCGGCTTCGCCCTGGTCTCCCTCGGGGCGGCCATCGCCGGGATCGTCTACGAGGTCGTGACCCACGGGGACTACCTCATGGCCTGGATCGTGAGCTCCGTCTTCAC
Source organism: Thermoplasmata archaeon (assembly GCA_021809545.1). Taxonomy (GTDB): domain Archaea; phylum Thermoplasmatota; class Thermoplasmata; order Lutacidiplasmatales; family UBA184; genus JAJYEA01. The sequence goes on along the minus strand of JAKAYL010000005.1, from coordinate 19,864 downwards.
CCTCGCCGGATTCGTCCTGATCCTTCACTCCCTGCTCGGCCGCGGGGAAGACATGGAGGAGACCCACGAGACGATGGACTCCTCCGACGAGACCATCCCCGGGAAGGACGCCGGGGTCACTGAACATTCATAAAGTCGGGGTGGAACAGCTCCCGGACCCAGCGCAGGGAGCCCCGGGCGATCGAGCCCACGAGGAGCACCGCGAAGAGCGCGATGGCGACCACGTTGAGGAGCCCTGCCCACATCCGCAGCGTCTCCCAACCCACCACATCGGCATAGACCCGTAGGGCCAGGGTGCCTTCCACGAGGACCAGCGGCACGTAGAACAGGGTCGTGAAGGGGATGTCCCTTCCGAGGAAGGACCGCAGGATGACCATGGAATGGGCCATGATCATCGTGAAGACGAACCCGAGGAAGACCGAGTGGAGGAACGCGTCGTAGTAGAGGGCCGGGAGCGTCGGCCCTCCAAGGATCACGAGGAGTGCGGCGCAGAGGAGCCAGACATACCCGGAAAGGAGGGTCACCCCTAGGAATCTCGGCTTCCCTGGAGACGTGACGTTCCGCCAGGCGATGTCGTAGAGGAGGAGCCATCCGCCCAGGACCGCCAGCCCCGCCCCCGCGAGAAGGGCCGCGTCCGGGAACGAAGCGAGGCTCATTAGCGGCGCAGCGACCAGGAGCCCGGTCCCGGTGGCGAAGGCCGCCCGCTGGGCCGGGGAGATGCGGAAGACCCGGGAGAGCTCCAGCCGTTCGGCGGCGATCAGGAGCACCAGGAAGGAGACCCACCAGAGCACCATCCAGGGCACTTGGGAGGTGGCCCACCAGAACAGGTTGCCCACCGCGAGAAGGCTCGCCCCCACCACCATGATCCCCCCGTGGAAGGAGGGCTGCAACCGGTAGATGGTCAGGAAGACGAGCGTGAGCACCGCCCCGCTGACGGTCCACAGCAGCCCGGCCCACTGCTCGCCGTTGGGAAGGAAGAGGGCGAGGGTTGCGGCTCCCGAGAGGCCCGGGGCAAGGTAGGGCCAGCGCTTGCGAAGGGCGACCGCCCGTTCCAGGCCGATGAGGGACGCGAGGACCCCGTCGACCATGATCGGGCCGTGGAACTCCGCGAACCCTGCGGTGGGCACCGCGAGGTTCCACCCGATGAGCCGGAGCGCGGCCCACAGCCCGAGGATGGTGGAGACCACCATCAGTAGGACGAGCGGGTAACGGATCCGGTCCATGGGACCGCGGGAAGGGGCCACTTAGTCCTTGGCCATCGGGAGGTGCGGCGCAGCCTCCGGGGAGACCTTCCCGATCTGGACCCTCCAGCGGACCGGGCCCTGTTCGAGATAGGTCCAGGAGAAGGTGCCGTTGCGCTCCGCCAGGAATTGGTAATAGAGCGGTTTGGGATCGTGGTCGTTGACGAGGACGAAGCTCTCCCCTACCGCCAAGTGTTCGAAGGTGCCGAAGATCTTCGGGTGCTTCTGGGGGGCGGGGATCGGTCGTACGTCAAGCTCCAGTTTCGGGGGGGCTGCGGTCTCGGACATGGTTCCAACAGACCCACCAACGCTCCGGGGCGGTAAATGAGAAGGGCGAAACGGTTCGGCCAAAGAAGTAACCTATCCCATACACTTCCTGGAGACGATGACGATCGCCAAGGGGTACCGACCCTTCCTCCTCCTCGCCCCGCTCCACCTGGCCGCCTGGGGGGCGCTGGAGGTCCTGAACGCCGTCTCCGGGCACGAGGTCGTCCCTTGGGATGCCCAGCTCTGGCTGCTCCTCACGGGATTCGTGGGATTCTACATCCTCGGCTTCCTTCTCCACCTCGCCCCTACCCTCCTCCGACGAGCCCTACCCTCACGGCTCCCGCCCTTGCTCCTCTTCGGGATGGCGGAATCCGGAGTCCTCCTCGGAACCGTCGGACAGATAGGATACCCCGTGGGTTTCGTCCTGGGGACGGTCCTCTGGGCCGTTTCGATAGCCGTGCTCGCTTTCGCCCTCTTCCTGAGCCTCCGGGGCCCGCCACGGAGCGGGCCTGCGGTGCGGAAAGTGGCCGAGACCGTGGTCGTCCCGCTAGTGCTCGCCTCCGTCCTCTTCAACCTCGCCGCATCCCTCGAGTGGTGCGTGGCCGCTCTCTGGCCATCCACCTACGACGCCCCGGGGTTCGGGCTCTGGGTCGGGGGGGTCCACCTCTTCGTGCTGGGACAGGTCCTGCTCCTCATCATCGGGGTGAGCTACTACCTCATCCCCCGGGCCCTCGGCTCGGACGTCCCCTCGTGGCTCGCCCGGGTGCTACCGGCCCTCTCGATCTCCGGGGCCGCCCTCATCGGCGGGGGCATGGTCCTCCTTCCCACCTCGAACCCGGTTTGGCTCGCACTGGCTGCCCTTCCCGAGGCGGCCGCCGGGCTCCTCTACTTCGCCGGGGTCTTTCTCCTCGTCCTCCGGGCGACGACTTGGAAACCCACGGCCGTGCTCTTCCTCGCCAGCCCCGCCTTCCTCTTGGTCGGGGGGGCCATGGGACTTGCGATGGCGGGAAGCGGCCACTTCCGGTACCTGGAGGCGCATGCCTTGACCAACCTGTTCGGTTTCGCAGGCACGATGATCATGGCCATGGCCTTCAGCATGCTCGCCCCCTTCCAGTATCTCTCCCACACCTGGACGATACGGGTCCTGCGAGTCGAGCTGGGACTGCTCACCCTCGCGGTGATTCTCGCTTTCCTGCGGGATGCGGAGGCCTCACCCTTCGTACCGGGAACGACGGCCCTGCTCGGGGCGACCATGATGGTCGCCGGAGCCCTCGTTGTCGCAGGGGTGATCCCCGTCCTTTACTACGAGCCCAAGGGAGCCCTGACGACCGGAATGGCGAAACTGAAGGTTTCTCCTCCGATGGGCAAGCATTAAACGAGCCGGGTAGCTGAGCCCGGTGGCATGACCCCCGAGGCCCCCCCGTCCACGATGATCTGCCGGTTGAAGGTGCCCTTGCCGGAGGGCGCCTGGATGCGGGAGTTCTCCGTCGCCCATCCCGAGTTCACCGTGGAGATCCTGAGCCACGTATCCTCCGGAAGGCAGGAGACGACCGTGGACCTGAGGGTCCTGGGGGAAGGGACCGGTTCCCTCGGCCCCGAGATCTCGGGGTACACCGGGGTCCGGGAGGTCGAACTGGTCGAGACCGGTCCCTCAGCGACCGAATACCGGGTGGTCCACTCGACCGCCAACCTGCTCGGGGGTCTCGCCAAGCTGCACCTCATGCCCCGCCTTCCCTTCCTCATCCGGGAAGGACAGGCCACTTGGGTCGTGGTCGCTTCGGAGACAAAGATCCGGACTCTCTACGGTCACCTGCGGGAGACCACGCCCGGAGTGACGATCGAGTCCCTCCGCCACGGGGGCCAAGGGGCGGAGCTCTCGATGCTGACCCGGCGCCAGCGGGAGATCTTCGGCTACGCCATGTCGAACGGGTACTACGAAGTGCCTCGCCGGGTCTCGCTCACGGAGCTCGCCGAGACCCTCGGTCTGGCGAAGTCCACGCTCTCCGAATCGCTGGCCACCATCGAGCGCAAGATCCTCAAGGATGTGATGGAGACCTCGACCCGCTTCCAGTGAATCCCTGGCCTCGGACGCTCAGTCGGTGAGAAGCTCCTTCAGGACGGTCGCGTTGCAGTGTTCGACGTCCTTCGCCCCGAAGAGCAAGGTGATCGTGCGATGCCGGGCCTCCTCCCGGAGTCGGGAGAGGACCTCCGACCGGGAGCGCAGCTCCTCCCGGTAGCGCCGGCGGAACTCGGGGTACTTCTCAACTTCATGGCCATACCACTTCCGGAGCTCGTCGCTCGGGGCCAGGTCCTTGAGCCACTCGTCGACCTGGGCCGCGCTCTTGGCGATCCCCCGGGGCCACAGCCGGTCGATGAGGTAGCGTTTGCCGTCCTCCTTCCCCGGGGGGTCATAGACCCTGCGGGTGCGGACCGGCATGGGCTCACCTGTGGCCGCAGTGGCAGAGGGATCGGACCTTGTGGAGCATCTCCTGCCCCTCAGGGGTCTTGGAGAACGCCGCGTCAAAGTCAGGGTAGTAGAGCCCCTCCTCCCGGGTGTTGTGGGCCCCGAGAACGTTCTTGAGCTCGGTCTCGTCCTCCTCGCTCGGCAGCTTGGCCGCGGAGATGGCGGCGTTGATCTTGCCGAGCAACTTGCGGATCTCCACGTGCTCGGCCCGCATGATGTCGATGATGTGCCGGGACTCCTGTTCCCGGGTCTTCACGCTGTACGGGAAGACGATCTCCTCCTCCACCTCGATGTGCTCGTCGAGGGCGAGCGTGAACTTCCGGTAGAAGTCGAGCGCCGTGGCGTCCCCCGCCGCCCTCCGCTGCTCCGCTTCTTCCCAGTATCCGTCGATCTCATCATGGTCCTGCCTGAGCAGGTCCTCCAAGGACTGCATCTTCTCCTCCAACTTCACTTCGGCCATCTTCTTGTCCCCAACAAGAGCATCCACCGAACGGCTATAGGATTCCGGCCGAAACGGTTCGGTGGAAGCCCCATAAGGGCCCAGCCAGTATAGCCAACCAGAGGTAATGAAAATGACGGAATTCACCGAGGATCCCCTCGAGGGGATCCGCCACGAGAACGAAGTGACCTCACGACTGCTCGATCGGTTGCAAGAGGCTGCGCGGAAGCTCCGCTCCGACCCCGGTACCTCGGGAGAGGAGATACTCTCGGCCCTCTCACGACTGGAGGAGTACCATCATCAGCTTCACGGCTCGGAGTTGCGGGACGGGCTGATCCCCGAGGCACGGTCGGTCATGATGGACAGCTGTGCCAGCCATCTGGACGGAATCTCCCGCCACTACGTGGAGGACGGGGAGGCCCTCAAATCCCTGCGGGAGATCGTTGCGAACCACGCCTACGACGATCCCGCCTCCCGCAGGGAGCTGGCCGACCTCCTGGAGCAGATCGTGGCGGCCGAACGCTCGGAACTCGCCCACGAGACCGACTACCCCCTCTCCTGCCTGGAGACCGTCCTCCCGGACGACGCCCGGGAACGGTTGAGCACGTTGCGGGAGCGGCAACGCCGACGGCGGGCCGACATCGAGAGGACCGTCGGTGCCTAGCGGGGTCCGCCGAGGGAGAAGACCATGGTCGATGTGAAGGTACAGATTGAGAAGTGCACCGGATGCCGGCACTGCTTCGACGTCTGTCCGGTCAGCGTCTTCGTGATGCACCCCAGGGGAGAGTTCCCGGCCGTGGTCGACGATCCGGAGGTGGCCGCCAAGTTCCACTTCCGGGAGGAAAAGTCCGTTGCGGAGAACGGCTCGGCCTGCATCCTCTGCAACGCCTGCCTCTACGAGTGCGAGGGCAGCTGCATCACGATCTGGGACGACGAAGGGAACACCTTCCAATCCACCTTCAAGTGAAGGCCGTGGAGAGATATTTCCGGTCACACATCCCCGAGAGAACGGGGGCCGGAGCCGCGCTGGGAACACCGTTTACCGAGCCTTCGGCGGCCCCACCACAGCTCTTTAAGACTTCCGCCATCCCCCGGGGAAATGCACGGGAGATTTCGATGAGCGCAGCGGCGAAGTTTCCCCATCGGTCCCGGGCCACGCTGGAGGACAAGCAGTTGGTCGCCACCGACACCTACCTCCTGCGCTACCGCCTCCCCTCTTCCGAGCGGTTGAAATTCCTCCCGGGGCAGTACGTCACCTTCATCCTCGACCGCGGGGGGAAGAGCGTCACCCGGTCCTACTCCTTCGCCTCGGACCCCGACTCCGGGAACTCCTTCGAGCTCGTCATCAAGAAGGTGGAGAGCGGGTTCGCTTCCAACCTCCTCTGCGGGGCCCTCGTCGGACAGGAGTTCACGGTGCTCCTTCCCCTGGGAAGGTTCGTCGTCCACGACCCTCTCTCGCGGAAGGCGCTCTTCGTCGCCACCGGCACGGGGATCGCCCCGTTTTTCACGATGATCCGGGCGCTCCTTGCGGAGCATCCTGAGATCGACATCACCCTCGTAGTAGGGTATCGTCACCCCGCCGACCTCATCCTGAACGACCGATGGCTGGCCTTCGCCCGGGCCTCGCCGAACTTCCACCTGGTCAACGTGCTCTCCCGCCCGGATCACGAGTGGAAGGGGGAGTCGGGTCACGTCCAGGACGTCGTGCGCAAGCTGTTCCAGGACCTTTCCCAGCACGACGTCTACATCTGCGGGGTCCCCGAGATGGTCTCCGAGGTCCAGGACCTCGCGGTCTCCCTGGGAACCCCCAAGGAGAGGGTCTTCGTCGAGAGGTACTGAGCCGACCCCATGCCGACGGTCGATGAGATCGTCCTCTTCGTGCACATCCTCGGCGCCTGCGTCTGGATCGGAGGGTCGATCAGCCTCGGCATCGTGGCCGCGGCGGTCCACTCGGTCCTGGGGTCCGACCGGCAGCTCTACTCGCGCATCATGAGCAAGGTCGCCCGGTCCCTCGGCTGGACGATGTGGGGCGCCCTCCTCGTCACCATCGTCACCGGGCTCTACAACCTCACCTGGTTCCTGGGCACCCCCACCCCCAGCCTTTCCACCATCCTCGCGAACTCCTGGCTCACGGCAAAGATCCTCCTCGTTCTCTTCCTCGTGCTGACGAGCGCGGTCCACAGCTTTGTCCTCGGACCGGCCATCCGCAGGGCGGTGCAATCCCGTCCCGCAGGGGGAGACGTGAGCCGTCTCCGAAGACTGGACCGGAGCATCTCGATCCTCTCGGTGCTCATCACCCTCGGCGTGCTCTTCGCCGCGGTGATGCTCGCGAACTAGCGCGGTCGTCGTGAATAGGGGCTTATAGCAGGGGAAGCGACCCGGTGACCTTGTCGATGTCCGAAGGCGAGCCCGGTCCGATCCCGAGAACGGTCTTCGTGCCGGCGGGGACCTCGGTCAATCCGGCATCCTGGACGAAGACCGTGCGCAAGCCCATGCTCGCCGCCTTCTTCCGGAGCTCCTCCATCTCCACCAGGGAACGGGCCCGGAGGGCCACCTTCTTCTGGCCTTCGGAGAGCCACCGCTCGAGGTCCCGGTCCTTCCGGGCCTTCCCCTCGAGCACGAGCATGACGGCCCCGTGGGCCACCTGGACGGCGGCCTTCCCGGGAGAAAGACCGAGCTCTCCCCGGACCACGAGCACCATCTTCAGGGCCGACGGATCGTAGACGCTGTCCACGGGGTGCTCCGAACCTGCCCACGGATATATGGCTTGCCGGGCGGAGCCTCCCTCCTTCCCGAGGGGGGCGAGAGTTACGATTCGCCGGACGGGATCTCAGTCGAAGGTCATCTGACGGCCCTTGCGGCCGTCGGACTTGAGCGAGGTCACAGGGGTATCCAACCCGGCGTCCTGGGAGGCCGGCTGGGCCTCGTCGGAGAGCCGGCGCTGCGTCACGGTCTCCTTCCCGAGGAGCTCGGCCTCGGGGACCCCGAAGACCTCCGTGATCCGGGAGAGGGTCTGGGCCAGGCGTCCGGCATAGTATCCATAGTCAGGTTTCTTGGACTCCGGAAAGGGGCGTCCCAAGTGGTAGGGTTCGATCTCTTGTGGGGACTTCCGGGAATCCGTCACGATCCAGGCGACCTTCATCCCGGGGATGACGTCGAAGCCCTCCTCCTTGAGCTGCTTGAAGACCCGGAGGAAGGGGAGGCTTCCCCGTGTCTTCTCGTTGTACTCGCTCTCCACCCGTACGGTCCGGGCGATGACGAGCTTCTCCTTCGGGATCTCCGCCCTCTGGGTGCTTCGGACCAGTTCCTTGGCCCGCTCGATGGCCTCCTCTTTCCGGCCATCCAGGATGAGGCGGAAGATGTCGTTCAGCGCCTCGACCTGGAGCTCAAAGGAGTCCGAACGTCGGGTCTCGTACCCCCGGACGATCTGCTCCTCCTTGGGCCAGACCTGGCGGGCCACGTAGCGCTTCTTCGCCCCATGGCTGAAGAAGGCCTGGAAGACGCTCTGGAACTCGAAGGTCGACCCGGCCCGGGTGAACTGGGCGGCGATCTCCTCCCCGAACTTGCGGGCCCCCTCGACCGAAGGGAAGGGGGACTGCACGAAGACGCTGTCCGTATCGGAATAGATGACGACGGCGCCGGAATTGTTCACCTGGTCGATGACCCGGTGGATCTCGTTCCGGGCGAAGGCCGTGATGGCCGCACCGATCTCCTTGTTCGTGAAGCGGTAGAAGGAGCTCGCCATGACGCCGTAGAAGGAGTTCATGAGGATCTTGACCGCGGCCTGGAGCCCGTCGTAGTAGCCCTTCTCCTCCGGGTCGGTCGCCTCCCGGGCGAGGCGCTTCAGCCGGTCCCGCTCCCCCATCAGCCACTGGAGGATGTCGGGGATGAGCCCGCGGCGGATCCCGCTGTCCAGGAACTTGATCCCGTTCGGGGCCACGTTCGTCCCTTCGGGCGAGAGCGTGGTGAAGCAGATGTTCTTGGAGATGATGATGGAGGGGTACATCGATTTGAAATCGAGGACCACGACCCAGTTGGCGAGCTGGGGCTTCATGTCCAGGACAAAGCCGCCTTCGATCGCCGCCTCGTCCCTGGCCCGGTGGGTGGGGGGAACCCCGATGTTCCGCAGGTCCGCGGCCCGGATGAGGAGCGAGTCGACCAGCGTGCTGGTGCGACCGTTCAGGCCCTCGTCGAGGTAGAGCCCCGTCACGGAGGCCATGTCCTCGCCTCGCTCGACGGCCCGGAGCTTCCTCAGGATCCGGAGGGCAAGCTCCGCATCCTTCTCACAGTACTGCCGGACACGGAGGGCATCCTTCTCCCACTCGGCATCGATGCTCCGGCGGTCCACGTCCATCTTGCCCTCCCCCAGGAGCTGGCTCGCCACGAACTGCAACGACTCCTGCTTGGGGTGGAGGATGGTTCGGGCCGACCACCAGGCGTCCGCGATCACCCGGCCGTGCGCCCTCCACAGCCGGTCCCCGATGTCCGAGAGCGGAGCCCCGTCCCGGCCCAAGGTGAGGTAGTTCTCTGGAAGGCCCAGCTTCTCCACCCGCTCCTGGAGCAGCGGAAGGTCGTACCCGCCGATGTTGTACCCCGTGATGACGTCGGGGTCCTCCTTCTTGACGACCTCGACGAAGTCGCTCAACATCTTCTTCTCGTCCCCGAAGAGGGTGTGCGACTCCAGGGGTCCATCCCCTTTCTGCACCGTATAGCTCAGGCAGAAGAGGTGCCGATCCCTCAGCGAGTTCTCGATGTCGAAGGAGAGGAAGGTGAGGGTCGGGCGGAAGGGCTTCCCGGGGGAGATCTCCCCTTCCACCCGAACGACCTCCTGGGTGGAATACCGGCCGGCCACGGCCTCCGTCTCAGGAACCCCCTGGAACACCACGGTCGCAGATCCGGCCCGGTGCTTGTCGTAGAGGAAACGGTGGGCAAAGGGAATGTCGCACGCGAGAACGCTCGTCTCGTCCTCCGGGTCCCCGTAGGTCCGGCGGAGCTCCGGCACGGTGTGGGGCAGCTTCACGTTGACGCGGTAGCATTTCTGCTCGGTCCCGTCGACCCAGAGCGTGACCTCCTTCACATCCCGGACCCGGGAGTCCTTCCGCACCGCCTCCAGACGTTCGGTCGAGAGGCTCTTCAGGTGGAAGTAGGGGATGAACCCGTAGTAGCGGGCAGTGACGGACCCCCCCTCGCGGGTCCGTCCGTAGAGCTCCACGACGGGCTCTCCGCTGGTCGGGTCGTACGACCCGCCCACGAGGAAGATCTCATACTGCTTGGGCTCCGCCATGAGGACTTTCCCCCTCCAGAACCGGCGTAGGTATATAGGATGACCGAGGGCGCCTGCAGGATTTCCCTTCTCCCAGGGAGGGAAGGAGGGCACCCCGCGCGGGGGTTATGAGGCCCCTCTCCCTTCAGACCGTGCGATGGACAAACCGACGTCCTTCCTCTTTCAGAACATCGGTCTCCTGGCGGACGGCGAGCTCCAACTCGTCCTCAAGGAGAAGCATCCCGCCGTGCCGGAGAAGGGCTTCACCCCCGATTACGCGTTCGTCGTTGCGACGGTGACCTCGCCGCAGAGGATCGGGGGGATCCGCCTCCGGTTCGGGACGGACGAGGACGTCTTCTTCCACGGGCATGTCGGCTACGACATCGATCCCCCCTTCCGCGGGCATCACTATGCGGAGAGGGCCTGCCGGCTGCTGCTCCCGGTGGCGCGGGCGCACGGCCTCAGCCACCTTATGCTCACCTGCGACCCGGCCAACGAGGCGTCCCGACGCACGCTGGAGCGGCTCGGAGCGCGGCTCCTCGGGGTGTTCGACATCCCTCCCCAGCACGACATGCGCGTCCGGGGAAGGTACCGGGTGCTGCGCTACTGGTGGGACATCCGATAGGCCGCTCCCGCGTCCTCCCGCCGGAGACTACTTCTTCCGCCGGGAGGGGGCCGGACCATTGGCCCGGTACGAGAGCCCCACCCGGTCCATGAGAAAGGCCTGAGCATCGGCCATCAGCTCCACGATATCGTTCACCCGGGTCATGTTATGCCCGGAGTTTCCGCTCGTGCGGAGGAGCACGGGTTCCTCCGAGGCGTTGCCGGACTGCAGTTGCGCGGCCATCTTCCGGGACTGGTAGGGGGCCACCCGAGGGTCATTGTCCCCCGCCGCCAGGAGGACCGCGGGGTAGCGGGTCCCCGGGACCACCCGGTGGTAGGGAGAGTAGGCGTAGAGGGCGCGGAACTGCTTCCGGTCCTGGACGGTGCCGAACTCCGTGATGTTGTACTGCCCGTTGGTCTCCAACTCGCTCCGGAGCGAATCGAAGATACCGACGTGGGCGGCGACCGCCCGGAAGAGGTCCGGACGCTGCGTGAGCACGGCGCCCATGAGCAACCCCCCGTTGCTCCCTCCCTCGATGGCCAACTTCTCCGGAGAGGTGTACCCCCGCTTCACCAGATGCTCCGCAACGGCGATGAAATCGTCGAAAACGTTCTGCTTCTTCGTGAGCATGCCCTCCCGGTGCCAGCGGTCGCCGTACTCACCGCCTCCCCGGATGTGGGCCACGACGACGATCCCTCCGCTCTCGAGCCATGGGATGTCCCAGACGACGTACCCCGGGAGGGAGGAGATGCCGTATCCCCCGTAGCCCGCCAGGTGGACGGGATGTTCGCCGTTCCTCCGGAGGTCCCGGGGGCGCACGATGGTGAGCGGGACCCGGGTCCCGTCCTTCGAGGTCGCCCATTCCTGGACCACCTCGAAACGGGAAAGGTCGGTGAGGGGGCGGGAAGAGAGAGGGGTTGGTCGCGCAGCCCCCCGGGAAGGATCCCATCGGAACACCTCCGGGGGCGCGAGGTACGTATTCGCCGCGAACAGCACTTCGTTCCCTTCCACGGGAACGACCCACGGGACACCGGCCACGCGGGGGATCTTGGCTTGGGTGGACTTATGCGTGCGGAGGGAGATCGCCCGGAGACGCTCGATGCCGCCCATCTCCTCCCGTACGAAGAGGTGGTCGGGGGTCGGCACCAGATATTCCACCACCCACTCGCCCTCCTTGAGCACGGTGGTCGCGGCGGAGACCTTCCCCTGGTCGAGGGGGACGCGCAGGACCTTCCCGCGGGGGGCGCCCTTCCGGGACAGAAGATAGAGGTAGCCGTCGGGGCTAGGAACGGCCTGAACGACCTGGTCCCGGGGCGAGGCCACCTGCCTCCAAGAACCCGCTACCGAGCCCACCCAGAACTCGAAAGTTCCCCCGTCCCCATGCGCGACGGAGAGCACACAGGTGTCCCGGTTTGGGAGGGTGCGGATCTTCGTCTCGGCGATGCGCGGGAACTTCTCACCGATGACCAGCTTGTCCTCGGATTCCGGGGTCCCCAACGGGTGAAAGTAGACGCGTTGATAGAAGTCGAGGTCCTCCGCAGCGACCTCGCCCTTGCGGGGGTGCCGCGTGTAGTAGATCCCGCGGCTGTCGGGCGTCCAGGCGAAGTCCGTCCCCGCCCCCGCCTTGGCGACCGCGGGGATCACGTCCGGGATCGGGCGGCCGTTCCGGGCATCATAGAATCGCAAATCCCCGCTCTCGGTCCCCCCCAAGGAGGCGCAGACCGCGAGGTAGCGACCGTCCCACGAGGGAGCGAAACGATCGATCGCCGCCGCGGCTCCCTTCGTGTCCCACTCGGCCGGGTCCAGAAGGACCCGGGAACGCTCGAGCTTCCCGGGGGAATCGTACACCACCAGCTGGGCTCGGCCCACCCGGGTGTCCCACCGCAGGGCGAAGAGCCGGCCTCCCGCGAAGCGAGGGGGCCCGTAGAAGACGAATCCCTTGTGGAGGAGACCGGTCAACCGGCGAGCGACCTTAGAACGGTCCGGCAAGGCATCGAGCCAAGCGCGGGAATACCGGTTCTGTCCGGCCACCCACTTCCGCACGTCCCGGGCATCGTCCTTCTCCAACCACTGATAGTCGTCCCGGACCCGGGTGCCGTGGTAGGTGTTCCAGACGGGACGAGGAGTAGCGCGCGGCGGCAGGGGAAGGGGTTTCGACATAGAATGCCTCGCCCCCCCACGATACGCCGGCGCACTTCAGCTTCGCGAGCCAAGGTGCTGTCTCTCCCTTTAAGCCGGTCCGGGCTCTCGACGGGGCCATGGATGTCGCCGTGGTGGGAGGGGGGATCACAGGACTTTTCGCCGCACGGTATCTCCGGGCGGCCGGGGCCGAGGTCACGCTCTACGAACGGACCCGGCTCGGGGCCGGCTCCGTGCACGCCGCCGGCATCCTTGAGGGACACAATTACTATTGCATCAACAACCTCCGCTACCTCCGCCGCGCCTTCCGCTATCTCCGCAGCGGGGCCTCGGGGTTCCGCAGCGTGGACGGACGATGGCTCCGGGGCTACGTGCGCCACTTTGGCCGCACGCTTGCGCCCGAGGACCTCGCGGGGACCGCCGCCCTGGGAAGCCGCTCCCTCGCGGAGTATAGCGCCATGGCCGAGGAGCGGAACGACTTCGGGTTCGCCATGGGCGGCCTGACGGAATACTACTCCGTCCGCCGGAACTTCCGGGACGCTCTCGAAACGGTCCGGGCCCGGGAGATGGACGAGCGGGTGGAAGTGGAGGAGAAGCCGGACGGGACCGGTTCCCTACATTATCCCAACATGGGCTGGATCGACACCGATCTCTTCGTGGCCCGGATGGAACGGGAGATCCACGGAACCAAGGTCGTGACCGGGGAGGTCGGGCGCGTCACCCTCGACGGAGAGGTCACCTGCGGGGCGGAGAAGAAGCGGCACGATGCGGTCATCCTGACCGGGGGCATCGCCTGCCGCCGCATGGGCCTGCCGATCACCTCCGTCAAGGGATACGGGTGGAAGATCCGGACCAAGACCCCCCTGAAGAACGCCGTCATCTATGCCGACTATGGGATCGCCGCGGTGCCCCTTGCGGACGGTGGGAAGCTCACGGGAGGGTGGGACTTCTCGCTCTCGGGAAGCGCCGCCCGTTCGGAGAAGGTCCTTCGCATCGCCCGGACGCTCCTGGAGCTTACGGAGGTCGGTCCGGTCCAGATGGGCCACCGACCCTCCTCCCCCGACGGGCTCCCGATCGTGGGCCAGAAGGGAAAGGTCGTGGTCGCCACGGGAGGGTTCCGGCTGGGCTGGAGCTTCGCCCCGGGAATGGCCCGCCTCGCCACGGACCTCTGCCTGGGCCAAGCGCCTCCCGACCCCTTCCTCGGCCGCTTCGTGCGAGGACTGCGGGAGGGGGACCTCTCCGGGGCCTTCTCCCAGTCCGCCTGATCACCCGAGGTCGAAGGGCACCTGCCCTGCGATCGCCTCGGCGATGGCCAGTGAGGCGGTCGCTGCAGGGGAGGGAGCATTGAGCACGTGCAGGCTCCTCCCCTCGGAGAGGAAGGAGAAGTCATCGAGGAGCCGGCCGTCCCGGGAAAGCGCCTGCGCTCGCACCCCCGAACCCCCCCGGACCATGTCCTTCGGGGTGATCGCGGGTACGAGGCGGGCGAGGTCCGCTGCGAACTGCTCCCGGCTGAAGGAGCGGAAGTACTCGTAAAGGCCCGACTTCCAGAGATGACCCGCCATCCGATAGAATCCCGGGAAGCCGAGCTCACCGGCCACATCCCGCGGGCTCCAATCCGAGCGGGAGTACCCTTCCCGCTTGAGGGCCAACACCGCGTTGGGCCCCAACTCGACCGACCCGTCCATCTTCAGGGTCAGATGCACCCCCAAGAAGGGGAGCTCGGGATCGGGAACGGGATAGATGTGGCGGTGGATCTCCACCCGCGACCCCGGACGCAAGGAGTAGTATTCCCCCCGGAAGGGAACGATCCGAACGTCGGGTTGGAGCCCCGCCATCCGGGCGACCCGGTCGGCCTCGAGCCCCGCGCAGCTCACCAGGAATCTCCCCCGGACCTCGCCCAGGGGGGTCTTGACCCGGACGCCGTCTTTTCGGAGACGGAGCCCCTCGACAGGAGAGCGGGTGGCGATCCTGCCTCCGTGCGCTTCCAGGTCCTCTCCGAAGGCCCGGGAGACCTGGCGGTAATCGACCATCCCGGTCCCTGGCACCTCGAGGCCCGCAAGGCCCCCCACTTCGGGCTCCAGTTCCTTCAACTTGGCTGACGACAGGCGCTGGCAGTCCGTGATCCCATTCGCATGGGCTCGTTTCAGCAGGAGTTCCAGCGTGGGAAGTTCGGTGCGGCGGGTCGCCACGATCAGCTTGCCACAGAGCTGGTGGGCGATCCCCTTCTCCTCAAGGTAGGAGAGAAGGAGCGACCGTCCGCGGACACAGAGCATCGCCTTCGCCGAGCCTGGCCGATAGTAGATCCCGGAATGGATGACCCCGCTGTTGTGCCCCGTCTGATGCCGGGCGATCCCGGTCTCCTTCTCGAGGACCATGACCCGCAGTCCGGGACGTTGCAGGACCAGGTGGCGGGCGGTAGCGAGGCCGAGGATGCCTCCGCCGACCACGATGACATCGGAATTTGGCCGCATCCGCTTGCCCTCCCACCAAATCCAGAGCCCGCGAGTGGATATCTACCTGTCCGTAGGCCCCCAAGGTCCCTTGCCAGTGGAAAAGACAACGGCTACGGGGCGTTCTCCTCGGAACCCGCTTCGTAGGGGCCATCGAAAACCCGTGCGGTGTTCCTGCCCCGCGGCGCCGAACCGAGGGGGGGCGGCCCGGTCCCGAAGAGCGCCGGCCCGGGACCGAGCCAGAAGAGATTTAAGCCCGGACCTCCTCCCGGAACCAGTGACTCCCGTCCCACGACCGAATTGCTCCCTGAGGAGCCCTCACTGAGCCGAGATGGTTGACCGTGGGGAACTGAACCGGATCGCTCGCACAGAAGGGCTTGGCCCGGAGAGCGCTCCCGAGATCCAGGGGCCCGAGGTCCCTCGGTCCGAGGAGGTGTTGACGCGGGAGGCGCTGCGGTTCCTGGGACGGTTGCACGAGGAGTTCGAGGAGCGGCGGCAGGAGCTGCTCCAGGCCCGCGGAGGATTCCGTGCCACGTTGAACTCGGGAAGGAGCCCCGAGTATCCCTCCGAGAGCCGGTCGGTCCGTGAGTCGGAATGGAGCGTGCCTCCCCCTCCCGCGGACCTGAAGGACCGACGGGTCGAGATCACGGGTCCGACCGACCGCAAGATGATCATCAACGCCTTGAACTCGGGCGCCCGCGTGTACATGGCCGACTTCGAGGACGCCCATTCACCGACCTGGGAGGGCACGGTGACCGGCCAGGCGAACCTCTTGGATGCGGTCCGGCGCACCATCCAGCTCACGACCCCCGAGGGGAAGGAGTACCGGCTCGCCGAACGAACGGCGACGCTCATGGTCCGGCCCCGGGGCTGGCACCTGGACGAGGTCCATGTGCGGTTCGGGGGGAAACCGATCTCGGCCAGCCTGTTCGATTTCGGGCTCTTCGCCTTCCACAACGCCAAGGAGCTCGTCGGGCGGGGGAGCGGCCCCTACTTCTACCTGCCCAAGCTCGAGCACTACCTCGAGGCCCGCCTCTGGAACGAGGTCTTCGTGGCCGCCGAGGAGGCCCTGGGCATCCCCCGCGGGAGCATCCGGGCGACCGTGCTCATCGAGACGCTCCCCGCCGCGTTCCAGATGGACGAGATCCTCTGGGAGCTCCGGGAGCATTCCGTGGGGCTCAACTGCGGCCGCTGGGACTACCTCTTCAGCTTCATCAAGCAATATCGGGACGATCCTCAGGCCCGCTTCCCCGACCGGGACCGCCTCACCATGACCCAGCCCTTCCTGACCGCCTACTCACGGCGCCTCATCCAGGTCTGCCACCGCCGCGGGGCCCACGCCATGGGCGGGATGGCCGCCCAGATCCCCATCAAGAACGACCCGGCCGCGAACGCCGAAGCGCTCGCCAAAGTGACCGCCGACAAGGAGCGGGAGGCCCGGGCGGGACACGACGGGACCTGGGTCGCCCATCCCGGCCTCGTGCCGGTCGCCCGAGAGGTCTTCGACCGGATCATGCCCTCGGCCAACCAGATCCACGGGACGACTCCTTCCGAGACGTTCCCCCCGGCCGAGCTCCTCACGGTCCCCTCGGGAGCGATCACCGAGCTCGGAGTCCGGCGCAATGCCCGGGCCGCCTTCCGCTATCTCGCCGCCTGGCTCGGCGGGAACGGGTGCGTCCCCATCGACAACCTGATGGAGGATGCGGCCACGGCCGAGATCGCGAGAAGCCAGCTCTGGCAGTGGATCCACCACGGGGCCACCCTCACGGAGGGGGCTCCCATCACCCAGGCGCTCGTACAGCACCATCTCGAGAAGGAGCGGGCGGCCTACCTAACGGAGCCCGGGCGCGACAAGGAGGCCCCCGAGGCCGAGCGCGCCGCCCGCATCCTTGCCGAGAGCCTCGCCCGGGAGAGCCTGGACGAGTTCGTTACCCTGCTCGCCCTTCCCCGAGAAGGCGGGCAGGTGTAGCTGAGGATGCAACCGAGGATGGAGACGAGGGAGAACGCGGTGGAAGACTGGAAGACCAGCGAGCGATGGAAGGGCATCCTGCGGCCCTACCGACCCGAGGACGTGGAGCGGCTGCGGGGTTCGGTCGACATCCGGTACACCCTTGCCACCCTCGGGGCGCAGCGCTTCTGGCGCCTCCTCCACAGCGAGCCGTACATTCCTGCCCTCGGGGCCCTGAACGGCAGCCAGGCCGTGCAGATGGTCGCCGCGGGCCTCCAGGCCATCTACGCGAGCGGCTGGCAGGTGGCCGCCGATGCGAACGGCGCGGCGCAGACCTACCCTGACCAGAGCCTCTACCCGGCGGACTCCATGCCCGCCCTGGTCCGGCGGATCAACAACGCCTTCCGACGGGAGGACGAGAAGCAGCACTCGACCGGCAAGGGGGACACCTACTGGTTCGCCCCCATCGTCGCCGACGCCGAGGCGGGGTTCGGGGGCGTCCTCAACGCCTTCGAGCTCGCGAAGGCGCTCATCGAGGCCGGCACCTCCGCCATCCACATCGAGGACCAGCTCGCCTCCGCCAAGAAGTGCGGCCACATGGGAGGCAAGGTCCTGGTGCCCGTCCGGGAGTTCAACCAGAAGCTCTGGGCCACGCGGCTCGCCGCGGACGTCCTCGGGGTCCCGACGGTCATCATCGCCCGGACCGACGCGCTCTCCGCCAAGCTCCTCACGAGCGACATCGATCCCCGGGACAAGCCCTTCATGACCGGGAGCCGGACCCAGGAGGGGTACCACGGCATCACGGGCGGGCTCGACATGGTCATCGCCCGGGGCAAGGCCTACGCCCCCTACGCGGACCTGCTCTGGTTCGAGACCTCCTCCCCGGACATCGACGAGGCCGAGCGCTTCGCCCGCGAGGTCCACCAGGAGTTCCCCGGGAAGCTCCTCGCCTACAACTGCTCGCCCTCGTTCAACTGGCGCAAGAAGCTCAAGCCCGAGGAGATCGCGAACTTCCAGTCCGCCATCGGGGAGATGGGATACAAGTTCCAGTTCGTGACGCTCGCCGGCTTCCACGCGGTCAACCTCACCATGTTCCAGTTGGCCAAGGGGTACGCGCAGAGCGGGATGTCCGCCTACTCCGAGCTCCAGGAAACCGAGTTCCACCTGGAGGCGGAGGGGTACGCCGCGGTCAAGCACCAGACCTTCGTGGGGACCGGCTACTTCGACGACGTGGCCCAGGTCCTTTCCGGGGGACTGACGAGC
Organism: Thermoplasmata archaeon; assembly: GCA_021809545.1. Classification (GTDB taxonomy): domain Archaea; phylum Thermoplasmatota; class Thermoplasmata; order Lutacidiplasmatales; family UBA184; genus JAJYEA01. The sequence continues at coordinate 1,786 of JAKAYL010000005.1, read as the reverse complement.
ACGCTCGCCATGGACGGCTCCACGGAGTCCGAGCAGTTCACTTCCCAGAAGCCCGCAGCCTCCCCGGACGAGGAGGGAAAGCCGGCCCCGAAGTCCCCGGCCCGCACCCCGGGCTGAACCCCGACCGAGACGCCCTTCGCACCGCTGCGAACGACCCCCACAAAGAGGGGACCCTCTACGCGGCCGAAAGGCTCGTGGTTCCCGCGGAGAAGAAAAGCCAGGAGGGAGGGGAACGCGGGGAGGTTATGCAGGGGGAGGGATTCGAACCCACGTACTCCTTCGAGACCAGACCCTGAATCTGGCGCCTTTGACCAAGCTGGGCTACCCCTGCACGTTGTCCTTGCCGTTCACGTCCCGTATCTTCGTTGCCGCCTCTGGTAATCGTGGATCGCACGAAGGAAGTCGAGCTTCCTCAGGCCCGGCCACAGCACGTCAGAGAAATAAAGCTCTGCATAGGCCACTTGCCAGAGTAGGAAGTTCGAGATCCGCTCCTCCCCGCTCGTACGGAAGATGAGGTCCGGGTCGGGGATGTTGGGCGTGTAGAGGTGCTTCGCGACCATCTTCTCGTCGATCTCGTCCTCCGAGACCTTCCCCTCCTTCACCTCGCGGGCGATCTTGCGGATGGCGTAGATGATCTCTTCCCGTCCCCCGTAGGCGACGGCGATGTTGTACCAGTAGTCGCCATAGTCCGCGGTGCGGGCCTCGGCGTGCTCGATGGCCTTCACGACATCCGCCCGGAGCTTGGCGCGGTCCCCGATGACGTTGACGTGGATGCGGTGGCGGTGGACCCGGGGGTCCTCGGCGATCTTGTGGAAGCTCTCCACGAAGAGCTCCATCAGCTTGTCCACCTCCTCGGGAGGACGGTTCAGGTTCTCGGTGGAGAGGGCATAGACCGTGAGGACCTTGATCCCGACCTCAAGGCACCAGTCGAGGAGCTCCTCCAGCTTGTCCTTCCCCCGCAGATGCCCCTCCTCGGTCAGGAGACCGTGTTCCCGGGCGAAGCGGCGGTTCCCGTCCATGATGATCCCCAGGTGGCGGGGGATGGGCCCCTCACGGATCTCGGAGAGGAGACGTTGCTCCAGCGCCGTCTGGGCGGTGATGGCAATGATGTCGGTAAGCCCACTGGACTTGGTCCGACCCTTCTGTGCCGGGGGCATGAACACCTCTGGACTCCGAGGGCCCAATTAAGGCTTGCTTGGACCCGCCCCCGGGTGGCGCGACCGGAGCGGCGGCCGTTGTGTCCTGAGACTGTCCAGGATATCCCAGAATTGTTCGCCGTTCGTGACCGACCATGTGGTAGACGAATTGTTCCTACTCATCAGGGTGCGGACACGTCTATCGAACCTTGAGGAGTCAGCACGACACTTGTTGCCGATGCCGACACCTGCGCTCAAAGGGCGGGTGTCCATCTCGCTCGGGACGGCGCTCTTGATGCCTGCGTGGGAAGTGTTCCACAAATACCGTGACCAAGGCATCAGCTTCACGGACGCAAGCCTGATCGTGACGATGCGCGAGAGGAACATTGGTCGGCTTGCGACCTTTGATGACAGGCTTCGCACACTGGTAGCGGTAGCCGAATAAGCGCCGAAGGGAGTGGAGGGCGGCGGGTAAGGGTCGCTGCCCTTGAGAGAAGCGACCAAGAAGATTGAATCTCCCAGTAGCAAAGATGGGATCCGAGTTCGCCACCCTAGACGTCCACCATCCACGTGTCCCAGCCTTCCTTCCGCGTGAAGAGGGGGACCTCTCATTGCCCGACTAGGGAGACCTAAATTGTCCGGCGTCCTCC
>JAKAYL010000082.1 GCA_021809545.1 Thermoplasmata archaeon | reverse complement strand
TGATCGACCATCAGAACGCGTACGCCCTCATGGTTCAGGATGTGAAACGATGCGCCGAGTTTTACCGCGAGAAGGTGGGACTTGAGCAAAAGGAACTCTCCGACAATTTTGCGTACTTCACCTTCCCGAAGGGCAAGGGGCCCGGTGTGGCCCTGGTAACTCAACAGGGCATAGGCGAGGAGATTTCCACCGCTTTGGTCCGACCGGGAACCAAGATGGCTCCCCGCGGGTACTTCGCCGTCTTCGTGGAGGACGCCGACAAGCTCTACGCCGAACTCAAAGCCAAAGGAGTCGGTTTTGTGAAGGACCCCACGACCCGTCCTGACGGCCAGCGCTACGCGTTCTTCGAGGACCCTGAAGGGAATCTTTGGGAGATCTCGCACTTCCCGAAGGGTTGACGGAACGCGTCGGGGAAAGGCTCCTCACGGAGTAGACGCCACCCATTGGGAGGGGAATCCCTACCGCGAATCACGCACGGATTACGATTTACAGCGGTGTAGTGTAGGTCTCTAGTCGCAGCGGGCGAACGTCATCCGTCGAGGTCCGACCGGAGATCATGACCCGTTTCTAAGACGGACTTCAGGTTCATAGCGTAGTATGTCCAACCCCATTCCGTCACACCATAGAGGTCGGTCCACTTCTCTCGACGGGGAAAACCAGAATGTAGCATCTTGAACAGTGTTCCCCCCCGTTTCGGGCTTACGGACATCGTGAGGGTCGTGCCCTTCAGCGGGACTCCCTCCCAGGCCCATGCAAGGGTTAGGGACTTGCCCGGGGAGACTCTTGTGACAATGCCACTGTGGGTCCACCCTCCCTGAAACACCAGCTCGTACCTGGCCCCCACTTGGAGTGGGAGAACGCAACGGTCCAGCATCCATCGCCGCAATCCCTGCGCCGTAGAGATAGCATGGAACACTTGCTTTGGCGATGCACGGATAAAGAAGGTTCTCTCTACATCTCGAAACTTGGGGAGAGTCAATAGTGTCACACTCCTCCAATGAAATGCACCCAGTCGGTTAAGTAGTCTCCTGTCGGAGTTGCGTCCTCCAGACGGGTCAAACTACCTTCAACCAGTAGACTCCGACCGACCAAAACCGACCCATAGAGGTAAACTTGCGGGGTGTACCAAGTTGCAATCTTTGGCGGACATGCCAGGGGGAGCGAAGGAAACCTTGAGCGTTCAGAAGCTGGAGGGGGTGGCCAAATTGTGTAGAGTGACAGTAGGATTCACACCGAGAAGACGTACGGACCGTCGGACTCGGGTTCAATCAAACCCCTGGGCACCGCAAACCTTAGCCCCGGCCAGCGTTCCCAGCCTACGAAGCATATCATGACCCTCGCCGTGCTCCTGAAGGTCGTCCCCGAGATCGAAGGGCTGGATTTCGACGAGAGGACGTTGACCACTCGACGGGAGGGGGTTTCGCTCGTGATCAATCCCTTCGACCTGAGGGCCCTCCTGGTCGCCCTCTCCCTACGGGGAGAGGCTGAGAAGGTCGTTGTGGTGAGCATGGGCCCACCCCAGGTCAAAGAGATCCTACGGGAATGTCTCGCGTTGGGCGCGGACGAAGTCATCCTAGTGACCGACCAGGCCCTCGCCGGGTCCGACACGCTCGTCACGGCCCGCGTCCTATCCTCCGTGCTCCTCCCCCTGAAATCTCGCCTCATCCTCGGGGGCCGTTACACGGTCGATTCCTCCACGGGCCAGGTACTCAGCCAACTGGCGGCCCTCCAGGGGATTCCCATGGTGGACGGAGCGCGAAAGCTGTCGCTCGTCGGGAACGCAGCTGAGGTCCTCCGGGACTCTGAAACCGGATGGGAAGAGCACCGGGTACCCCTGCCCGCCATCGTGGCCGTGGGAGAAAAGATCGTCCGGGTACGGCACGCATCGGAAGAAGAACTGGCCGGCGTAAAGGACAGGACGATCTCCGAGATCCATGCCGCAGATCTTGCGCTCCCGGTGGAGAAACTGGGACTAGGGGGGTCCCCGACGGAGGTGCTGGGGGTTCATCGACAGGAGCCTACGCGGTCCTGCCAGGTGCTATCCGTGGGATCTCCCGGAGAAAGGGCGGCCGAAGCCGCCTCACGCATCCAGGCGATGCTCTCCTCCGGGTCGCAGACCGGACCTCGGAATCCCGTGGCTCCAACGTCCTTCGTTCCCGAGAAGGAGGTCCTTGTGCTCGTGACAGACGCGGAGGGGAAACTGGACGCAATATCCCTCGGGCTTCTTTCAGAGGTCCTTAGGGAGGGTTCCGATCTCTGGCCCTCCGCGCTCTACCTCGGACCCGAAGATGATGCGGCGCTGTCCCTACTGCGAGAGTCGGGCGCCCGCAAGATCTACCATGCGCACGGCATGGATTGTCCGGTCCCTCCGGCCGAAGCTGCCCAAATAGTCCTGCAGGTGGTGAAGGAACACCCCCGGGCCGCGGGATTGCTCCTTCTTTCCTCGTCGTGGTCCCGGGAAGTTGCAGGGAGGGTCTCCGCCCTCTTGGGTCTTGGTCTGGCGGGAGACGTACTCCAACTCCGCTGGGACAAAGAGAAAGGGCTGGTCTTCGGCAAGCCGTCCTTCGGAGGCGGTCTCCTCGCGGACGTTGCGTGCAAGACCCGACCGGCCATGGCCACGGTGCGTGCTGGGGCATTCCTGGCCGAACGCATTCACCCGTTGCCTTCCCGGCCCGAGATCGTTCCGCTACAGGCACCTCCTCCGGTGGAGAAGTACACCCGAGTCAGTGAGGGCAGGTCACTCTCTCCCGAGTTCGGCGAACTCGACGTGGCCAGGATCGTCGTTGGCATAGGGATGGGGATCGGCGCGCCCGAGAAGGTCCAGGAAATCGTCCAGATGATCCGCCCACTGGGAGCGGCCCTGGGTGCCTCCCGCAGAGTGGTGGATGCCGGCTGGGTCCCGCGCCAGTTGCAGCTCGGCATCACCGGAAGATCTATCTCTCCAGACCTCTACATCGCAGTGGGCATCCGCGGAAAGACGACCCACATGGCGGGGGTTCGCCGGGCGAAGGTCATCGTCGGGATCAATCTGAACCCGGAGGAACCGATCTTCGAACACTGCGATCTTGGGTTAGTTGGGGACTGGAAGGAACTCCTCCCTCCGCTAGTAAGGGCCCTTCAGGAACGCCGCGCCGAGATCG
>JAKAYL010000041.1 GCA_021809545.1 Thermoplasmata archaeon | reverse complement strand
TGGAGGATCTCTACACCCCGTACGTGGTGCAGGGTGCGAACGGGACCTCCACGACGATGTTCTTCCGCGATGCCCCGCTCTCGAACAACTGGGCCTTCAACTACGGGAACCTCCCGACGGCGACCGCCGTCGCGGACATCCTGAACTACCTCAAGGCGATCAACGGGTCGATACCCGTGGGGGACCACCCGCGGACCCTCGTGACGCTCATGCTGGACGGCGAGAACTGGCAGTTCATGTCCCCCTTCGCCGACGACGGGATCCCCTTCCTCCAGGACCTCTACCTAGCCCTCGAGCAGAACCGGAGCGCGGTGCACACGATGACCCCCTCCCAGTTCCTCGACTCGCTCCGCTCCACACCCTGGCAGCTCCCCTCCCTCAGTTCAGTGGCCACCGGCACGTGGAACCAGGGCAGCGGTTCCGCCGCGCCGTACCAATCGAACCCCTCCCTCACCCAGTGGTCGGGCTACAGTGCCCAGGACTGGATGTGGGCGGACCTCGATCAGGTCCGCCAGCAGGTCGTCCAGTTCCAGCAGAAGTGGGGCCTGGTGCAGCTGGAGAACCTCACCGCGTTCGACCAGAACCTCACGGCCGCCACCCCGGAAGGGAACCTGACCCGGGCCTGGTACGGCATCTACAATGCGGAGGGGAGCGACTGGTACTTCCAGATGGCTCCCTGGACCATCGCCGGGGCCAACACCGTCCCCTTCAACCTCACTTTCCAGGGAGACCTCGCCTACGCCCTCTCCGAACTCCACCCGGGCCTCGTCACCCCTCCGCGTATCACGTCGTTCACCGCGGCTCCGGATCCCGTGAGCGTCAACCAGACCACACTCCTCAACGTCACGGCGGCCAGCGGTTCGCCTCCCTATTCCTACACCTACCTGGGGTTGCCTCCTGGCTGCGCCACTGCAAACACCTCGGCGCTGAACTGCACTCCTACCGTGGCCGGGAACTACAGCATCACGGCCACCGTCAAGGACTCGGGCGGCTCCACCGCAACCAGCAAACCGGTCGTCCTCACGGTCCGTCCCCTCGCCGTCGGTGCCCCTACGATCTCGACCTTCACGGTTTCCGCGCCCAACGTCACTTTGGGGGGATCGGTCTATCTCAACGTGACCGCATCGGGGGGAGTCGTTCCCTACACGTACTCCTACACCGGGCTCCCGGCCGGATGCGCGAGCAACAATTCTTCCCGGTTGCTCTGCACTCCCACCGCGACGGGGAACTACTCGGTCACGGTACGAGTGGACGGGGCCAACGGGATGGGGAACGTGAGTCCCCCGGTCACGTTCTCCGTGGTGAAGCCGGTGCCGCACCTCCCCCTGCTCACCTCGGTCTCAGTGACCCCGGGAACGACGACCCTGGCCCTCGGGAGCACGCAGAACTTCACCGCGTCGGTCCGGTGCGGGAATGCCAGTTGTCCCTCCGGGGTGCTCTTCCAGTGGTCACTCTCGAGCGCGATGGGGACCCTGAACCGGACGAACGGTTCCACCGTGAGCTTCTGGGCCAACAACGGGACCGGGAATGTGACCCTCGAGGTCGTGGCCTCGCGGAACGGGACCTCGGTCTCCGCGAACACCTCGATCTCCATCTACCAGAACCGGGACTGCAGCCCGTGCCGTCCTCTGTTCCCCCCGATCCTCGAGTACGGGATCGCGCTCGGCGTCCTTGTGGTCGTGGTGGGACTGCTGATCCTCGTCCTGGTGCGCAGACGACGCTCCGTGGAACCGCCGCCTCCTCCCCCGCCCCCTCAGGATCCGGCGGAACCTGCGAAGGCCGAGGCCTCGCCCGACCCTCCCTGGAAGGAAGGGTAGTTTCACGGGGAACCCTGCGGGCTCCCTTCGTTCACTTCCCGGCGGGAAGGTATCCGTACTCCCGGAAGGCGAGGTAGGTCAGTACGAGTATTCCCGCGGCGAAGACCAAGGGTCCGGCGACCGATTGGGCCAGGGTGAGCTGGGTGGGGTAGGTGGAAAGCGGTCCCTGGGAGATGAGGTGGGAGGAGAGGCTCATCAGGTAGTGCATGATGCTGAGGTCGGGGGCGATCCCGGTGAGGTCCCCGATGAGGAACTCCCAGACGAACGCATAGATGAGCCCCACGATGAGCGCCTCCCGCACCACGAGCCCCAGGAACAGGTAGAAGGCGCCGAAGGCCACGATCCCGAGCGTGGTCGAGGCGAGGAGCGCGGGCAGGACTCCCGTCAGCAGCCCCGAGGGGGGGCTTCCCGCCACCGCGACCAGTCCGTACCCGACGACGACCGGAGGGATCAGCACCACAAGGGCCGCTCCGAGGTAGCCCAGGTACTTCCCGAGGATGATCTCCAGCTTCGGGATCGTCCGGGTCAGGAGGTAGGAGAGGGACTCCCGGTCGATCTCCTCCCGGAAGAGGGGGACCGCGAGCAGCAGGCAGACGAGGAGCAGGACAAAGGGAAGGAAGAGGCCCTCGACCAGGAGCTCGTACGCGTTGACGAGCTCGAGCCCGGTGATGCCGTAGAGGATCAGGCCCGCCACCACCACGACAGGGAGGAAGGCGCCGAGGGCGAGCCCGGGACCCCGGTAGCCCGTGAGGCTCCCCCGCAGCGTGATCTTGGCGAGGGTGAGCAGGGGCCGCAACCGCTCGAACATGGCTCACCTCGACAGGAGGCGGAAGACCGCCTCCAGGTTGTCGTCCAGGCTCCGGACCCCGGTCAGGTTCACTCCCTCCTTGAGGGCGACCTCCGGGAGGGACTGGAAGAAGGCATCGGGCTGTGCGGTCTGGACCATGAGGATCCCGGGCGCGGCGAACGTGAGCCCGGTCACGTCCGGATGATCGGAGAGGATCTGCGCCAGGAGGCGGGGAGTGGTCGTCTCGATCTGGATGGTGTGGGGATGCTGGTCGAGGAGGTCGCGGATCCGGTGGAGGTCCCCCTCCGCGAGGGCGCGCCCGTTCGAGATCATCACGATCTGGCTCGTGAGGCGCTCGACCTCGTGGAGCACGTGGGAGCTGACGATGAGGTGCCGTCCCTCTTCCGCGAGCTTCTGGAAGAGGGCCAGCAGGCTCGCCCTCCCCATGGGATCCATGCCGTTGAGGGGCTCGTCCAGCAGGAGTACGGTCGGCTGGTGGGCGATCGCCTGCGCGACCTTCACCCGCTGGATCATCCCCTTGCTGAAGGTGCGGATCTTCCGGTCCCGGAACTCCCACATCTCCACGGTCTCGAGGGCGGCCTGCGTCCTCTGGGCCGCCTCCGAAGGACCCACGCCGTTCAGGAGGAGGAGGGAACTCACGAACTCGCGGGGATTCATCCAGTCGTAGAGCCCGGCGTGGTCGGGGCAGAACCCCAGCGCCCGGTTCTTCTCCGGGGTGTTCCAGGTCTCTTTCCCGAGGAGCGTGATCGTCCCCGCGTCCAACCGGAGCTGCCCGGTCAGGACCCGGAACAGGGTCGATTTCCCGGCCCCGTTCGGGCCGACGAGACCGGTGATCCCAGGGCCGAAGGAGGCGGTGAAGCCGTTCAGCCCGAGGACCTCCCCGTAGCGCTTGCTGGCGTTCTCGGCCCGGACGATGGGAGGGCCGTTCATTCGGTCACCAGCTCCATGCGGGCCAGCCGGACGTACGTGGCTGCCGCAAGGACGACGATGAGCGCGAGCAGGATCCCGAAGGAGACGAACGGGTCCGGGCCGGGGCCCGTGGCCGGAACGGCGAAGAGCGCGCGGGCCACGGCTGTCAGGTCCTCCCAGGGACTGAGGTAGAGCCATCCGACGTTCTGGGAGACCCCCCGGAGCACGACGGCGACGACGTCATCCATCAGCAGGAACGCGAAGATCCCGGAGGCGGCCCACGCCCGCTTCTCGGTCAGGCTGGAGAGGAAGAGCGCCAGCACCGAGAAGGTGAGGGTGAAGAGGAGGCCCATCACGAGGTACACGCCGAAGGCCTCCGCCGCGACCGTGGCATCCGCGTAGCCGAGCACGAAGGCCACGATCGCTCCGAGGAGGCCGGGGAGGACCGCGATGAGGCTCAGGGTCGTGGCGACCACGGCCCCCTTCGCCACGAGATAGTCCGGGAGGGTGATCGGCCGGCTGAGGTAGAGGCTGATGGACTTCGAGCCGAGGTCGTCCGCCACGATCCCTCCCCCGACGAGGGCCGTGAGGAGCATGATGAACAGGAGGAGCAGGAAGTTGTTGTACGGGTCGTAGAAGACGGCGAGGTCGATCGAGGCCCCGAGCCCCAGGGTCTGGTAGGTGAGGACCGTGATCAGGAAGGGGACGATGGTGAGGATCATCCCGAGGACGATGAGAGCGATGGGGAGGGCATGGCCCAGGCGCTGCCGGAGGTTGACCGTGAAGGCGGCCCAGACCCGGTCCTTGCGGGAGAGGAGCTCCCGCCGTCCCAGCGCATACCGGGGCTCGCTCACCGCCATCAGGTGCCTCCCGGCGGGCGGCGGGCCACCGTGTTCAGGAAGAGCTCCTCCACGGACTGCACGGAACGTCCCAGGTGACGGATCTGGGAGTGGGTCTCGAGCGCGACCTGGAAGAAGATCCGCTCCCCCTCCGGAGGCCTCGGCACCCGGAGTTCCCCACCCACCCTTTCTGCCTTCAACCCGTGGGCCGCGAGACCGGCGACGAAGGGTTCCGGGTCCCCTTTGACCCGGATCACCACGGTCGAGTCCCCGAGGGAGAGGAGTTCCTTCAGGGGCCCGCTCACGACCGCCCGGCCCCCGTCGAGGACGAGGAGATGGTCGCAGATCCCCTCCACGTCCTCGAGGAGGTGGGTCGAGAGGATGAGGCTCTTCCCGGTCTTCCGCGCGAGGATGCGCAGCAGGTCGAGCATCTCGGTCCGGCCCATGGGGTCCAATCCCGCCGTCGGCTCGTCGAAGAGGCAGAGGGGCGGGTCATGGACGATGGCCTGGGCCAGCTTCACCCGCTGCCGCATGCCGAGGGAGTACTCTGCGATCTTCCGGTAGCGCTCCTCGTGGATCCCCACGAACTGGAGCACGTCGTGGGCCCGGCTCAGGGCGACGGCGGGAGAGAGGCCGCTCAGCCGCCCCATGAACGAGACGAGCCCGACCCCGGTGAGATCGGGGATGAGGCACTCGTGCTCGGGCATGTAGCCCACCTGCTCCCGCATGGCCAGCCCCTGGCTGGCCACGTCCATCCCGAGGACCCGGGCGGAGCCCGACGTCGGCTGGAGCAGTCCGAGAAGGAGCCGGATGAAGGTGGTCTTCCCCGCCCCGTTCGGTCCCACGAGCCCGATGGAGCCCGGGGGGAGCCGCAGCGAGAGCGGACCGAGAGCATGCACCCGGCCATACTCCTTGGAAAGATCCGCGGCCTCGACGAGGAGCGGCATGGAAGGCCCACTTCCCTCGGGAGTGATAACCCTTCCCCGGGGAAGCGGCTTGCGCACGTATTCGTGCCTAAAATGCCTTTTCGATACGCATGCCTCGAAGGGCTCCTGTATCTTCTGGAACGAGCGGCCGGGACGTGTCCCTCAGTGGGTTCCCGATTGGAGCTCGTGGATCCCCGACATCAGGAAGTGGCGGAAGACGTGCTTGCGGTAATCGGGGGGGAACGCCGTGTTGGTCACGGGGTGCAGCCGCCGGGATACCTTCTCCGCAAGGTCGCGAGCGACCTCCTCCGTCATCGCGTGGCCGATCAACGGGAGGGTCAGGTCTTCGAAGAGCAGGGGGACGGTGGCGACCCCGCTCGCCGCCACCCGCAGTTCCCGGAGCTTCTTCCCTTCGAGGGTGAGTGCGATCGCCACGGAGGCCTCGGGGAAGTCCGGAGCGGAGCGGGCCCGGAGCTTGAGGTATGTGCTCCGCACCTTCTCGTGGGGAAGCGAGACCGAGAGGAGGATCTCCCCGGGCCCGAGGCGGAACGGCGTCCGGCCATCGGCCTGGGGATCGTAGAGGTCCTTCAACGGACGGAGGTGCCTTCCTTTCGGACCGGCCACTTCGATCCGGGCGTCGTGCACGAGGAGCGATGGGGCCAGGTCTCCGCAGTACGCCGCGTAGCACCGTTCCCGGTTCTGGACGACCCGGCACTCCTCGCCGCCGTTCTTGAGGCAGTACCCGAGGGCCTCCCTCCAGAAGGCCGACTGGTTGTAGTAGGTGCAACGGGTGTCGAGGAGGAGGTTCCCTCCCAGGGTGGAACTGTTGCGCAGGTTGGGGCTGGCCGCCTGCCGCGCGGCCTCCGCGACCGCGGGGAACCGGGCCCTCAGTTCCGGGCTCTCCGCGAGAGTTCCCAGGGGGACCATCGCCCCGATGCGTCCTTCCTCCGGCACAAAGGCCCTGAGCTCGGCGATGTCCTGGAGGGAGATCAGGTGCCGGGTGGCCCCGAGCCCGTGAAAGAGTCCCGGCAACACATCCGTGCCCCCGGCCAAGTAGCGGAACTCTCCCGGGAAGCGTCCCGCGAACTCGAGCGCCTCGGCGACGCTCGAGGGGCGGTGGAGATCGAACCCTTCAGCGAGCATGGGCCTCCGGAGGGCGGGGCTTCCTCAGCCCGCCCGCCTTCTCCGCGTCCCGGAGGGCCCGCCAGACCCTGTCCGGGGTGAGGGGAAGGTCGGTGAAGCGGATCCCGATCGCATCGTAGACCGCGTTCGCCACCGCGGGGAGGATGGGGGGGAGCGGTCCCTCCCCCGCCTCCTTCGCCCCGAAGGGTCCCTCGGGGTCCGCCTTCCCGACGAGGAGGCACTCCACCTCGGGCATCTCGGTGGCGGAGACGGTCTTGTAGTCCAGGAGGGAGGGATTCATGAGCCGGGTCTTCCGGTACCGCAATTCCTCCCCGAGGAGCTGTCCCAGCCCCATGTGGATCGACCCTTCGATCTGCCCCTCCACGAGGAGCGGGTTGAGCGGTGTTCCGCAGTCGAACGCAGCCCAGACCTTCCCGACACCGATCCGTCCGGTGTCGAGATCGACATCGACCTGGGCCACGTAGGCCGAGAAGGAATAGGCGGGAGAGGTGCCGGCCTTCGCCCCCTTGAAGCTCCCGCCCAGGGGGGGGCTCTCGTAGGAACCGGAGGACTGCAGGGCGCCGGAGTGCTCCATGGCCTTATGCACGGCGGTGAGGAAATCGATGGTCGCTTCCGGGTGCCCGGGCGCGGAGAGCGCATCCCCCGCGGGGACGAAGGACGGGGCGGGGAGACCGGTCAGGTCCGAGGCGGCCTTCTTGAGTTGCTCGAGGAGGGAGCGGGCCGCCCGTTCCGCGGCGTTCCCCATCATGAACGTCACGCGGCTCGAGTAGCTCCCGAGGTCGACGGGGGAGGTGTCGGTGTCGACCTCCGAGACGTGGATCCGTTCGATCGGGACCCCGAGCACCTCCGCCACGACCTGGGCGAGGACGGTCTGGGAGCCCTGTCCGATATCGGCGGCCCCTGAGTGGACCGTGACCCCTCCGTCCACGTCCACCTTGAGGTGCACGGTGGACTGGGGGAACTTCGGGGTGAAGTGGATCGGGCTGTTGGAGCCCGAGATGAAGAACCCGCAGCCCACCCCGATCCCCTGCCCGAGGGGGAGGGAGCGGAACTTCTTCGCCCATCCCGAGCGCTCCCGGGCCGCCAGGAGGCACTCCCGGACGGAGTTGGAGGTGATCCGGAACTCGTTGAGCGTCGTGGTGTTGGGAGGGAGGAAGTTGCGGAGGCGCAACTCCGTCGGGTCCATCCCGAGCCGCTCCGCCAGGATGTCCATGGCCACCTCGAGGGAGTAGCGGGTGTTCACGCTCCCGTGGGCGCGCATGGCGCCGCTGGGAGGGTGGTTCGTGTAGACCCGCTGCCCGTGGTAGCGGAAGGCGGGGATCCGGTAGGGGCCGACCGAGAGGACCCCGTTGTAGTAGGTGGTGACGGTGCCGAAGGAGCTGGAGGCGCCTCCGTCGATCAGGGCCTCGACCTCGAGGCCGGTCAGGGTGCCGTCGGCCCCTGCCGCCAGGCGGACCTTGTTGCGGGTGGGGTGACGGCCGTGGTTGAGGTAGAAGACCTCCTCCCGGGAGAGGACCAGCTTGACAGGGCGGCGGGTCTCCAGGGAGAGGGCGGCCGCGACGAGCTCGTGGGGCATCGGGTCTCCCTTCCCCCCGAAACCTCCTCCGACCTCGGGCTTGATCACCCGGACCCGGTGGGCGGGGAGATCGAAGACCCGGGCGAGCGCCCGGTGGAGGTAGTGGGGCACCTGCGTCGACGCCCAGACGGTCAAGCGCCCGTCCGGGCCGTACTCGGCGATCACCGCATGCGGCTCGAGGGCCGCGTGGGTCACTCCCTGGAACGTCCCGCTCACCTCGACCGTGTGGGCGGCGCTGTGGAAGGCCTCGTCGACCGGGCCGAACTCCTGGCGCACCTCCTTCTGGAGGTTCGTCGAGCCGGGCGACTCGTCGTGGATCTTCACGGTCACGCCTCCCGTCGAGTCCCGGGGGTCGTCGTACTCGGGGAGGGGTTCGTATTCCACCTTCACCAGGCGGGCAGCCCGCTCGGCCGCCTCGACCGTGGTCGCAGCGACGGCCGCCACCCCTTCGCCCCGGTAGCGGACCTTGCCGACGGCGAGGAGGGTCTCGTCCTGTGTGATGGGGAGGACCCCGAAGGTCCGGGGGTACCGCTCGCCCGAGAGCAGGGCGGCGACCCCGGGGACCTCCCGGGCCGCGGAGAAGTCGATGGAGAGGATCCGGGCGTGCGCCTCCGTGGATCGGACGATCTTCGCGTGGAGCATCCCCGGTCGCTGGAGGTCGCCGGCATACTGCGCACGGCCGGTGACCTTCTGGGGCCCGTCCACGAGGGGCACCCGTCCCCCGATGGTACCGGTCATGGCGCCCTCCCCCGGGCCTTGGCGGCCGAGAGCACGGCCTCCACGATCTTGGTGTACCCGGTGCACCGGCAGAAGTTACCGGCCAGGGCCTCCCGCACCTCCTCCTCGGAGAGCGAGACTCGTTCGAGGAGGGGAAGGGCCGTCAGGACCATCCCTGGTGTGCAGAAGCCGCACTGGAGGGCTCCCTTCTCGACGAAGGCCCGCTGGAGCGCGTGGAGCCCGTCCCCCGAGGCGACCCCCTCGATGGTGGTGATCTCCTTCCCCTCGACGAGGCGGCCGAGGGTGAGGCAGGAATGCCGCGGTTTCCCGTCGACCAGCACGGTGCAGGCGCCACAGGACCCGTCGTCGCAGCCCCGCTTGGTGCCGGTGAGCCCAAGGTCCTCCCGAAGGAGGTCGACGAGGAGACGGTGAGGGAGGACCGCGAGATCGTACTCCAGGGAGTTCACCCGCAGCTTCACGAATCCTCGTTCAGGTCCCGGACGATCTCGGCGGCGATGCTGACGGCGATCTCCTCGGGGCTCTCTGCCCCGATGGGGAGCCCGACGGGGGAGCGCACCCTGCGCAGTCGCTCCCGAGAGAGTCCCCTCTTCTCGAGGGCGCGGAAGGTGACCTGCCGCTTGACCTTGCTCGCGATGAGCCCGATGTGACCCGGATAGTCGGGGAGCAGAGCGCCGAGCAGGTCCTCGTCCTTCTTCGCATCGTAACCGAGGAGGTAGACGTGGGAGAAGCGCTCCTCCCCGCCCACCACCTTCTCCGAGAGCTGTGCGGGGCTCACCTTCCAAAGGTTGCGGGCCTGGGGGAAGCGTTCCCGGGTGAGGTACTCCGCCCGGTCGTCCGCGATCGAGTGATCGTAGGAAAGGAGAGCAAGGGCACGGGCCAGGGCGAGGCCGGTGTGGCCCGCGCCCCAGATGAGGACGTTGGGCCCCTCCTCGACGAACTCCACCGCGACCTCCACCGAACCCCCGCACCGGCTGGGAAGCCCTCCCGGTTTCCACCCGCGGAGCTCGAAGTGGTGGAGTCCCCCCTTCCGGTCCTTGAGGGCGGTCTGCATGCAGCCCTTCACTTCCTCCTCGAGGCGGGCGCCTCCGACCGTGCCCGAGAAGCTGCCGTCGGGGCGGAGCAGCATGGAGCCGCCGTTCTTCCGCGGGGTGGACCCTTCGGTCTTCACGATGAGCGCGAGGACGTAGGGCTGGTGCAAGCCCGAAAGGCGGGCCGCTTCTCGGAGGACGCCTCGATCCATCTTCAGCCCTCCGGTTTCCAGGACTCGAGCGCTGCGGTAAGGTCGGCGGGAGTGTCGATGTTCCGGAGCACCCCGGGGTCGGAGACGTCGACCTCCACCACCTCCTCAGGATGCTCCCGCGGATACCGGTGGAGCGGGTCTTCGTCGGGGTAGGTCAGTACCTCCCGGAGGGCCCGGTTGGAAAGGAACGGAGGGTGACCCCGGGTTCCCTGGAAGCGGGGAACCACCCAGCTCCCCGAGGTTTTGCTCCCGGTCTCCAGCAGGTGAAGGATCGTCTCTTTCCGCACGAACGGGTGGTCGACCGGCCAGATGAGCGTCCCCAGGCACTCCTCCCCGAGAAAACTGATCCCCGCCTTGACGGAACTGGTGCGGCCCCTCTCCCAACCTCCGTGCAGGATGTACTGGAAGCCGTGCGGGGGCACCGCCCGGAGGTACGCCTCCGTGTGCGCGCCCAGCACCACTCCGATGGGTCCTACGTGGAGCTTGCGGAGCGCCCCGAGGACGGTCTCGAGGAGCGTCTTCTCCCCGACGGGCAGGAGCCCCTTGGGGGAGCCCATCCGCGAGGAGGCTCCCGCGGCGAGGACGATCGCCGCCGTCATCGGGCACCTCGGCGGACCGGGGTCTTCCAGATCGGTGCCTCCTTCTTCAGGGAGTCGATGAGATAGCGGCAGGCGACGAAGGCCTCCTTCCGGTGGGCGGCGGCCACTGCCACCAGCACGGAGGGCTCTCCTACCCGGAGGATGCCCGTGCGATGCTGGATGAGGACCTTCCGGGCCCCGTGCTTCGTGAGCGCGGTGCGGGAGAGTCCCTTTAGGGTCTTCCTTGCAAGCGGCTCGTAGGCCTCGTAGCGCAGTGCGAAGTCCTTCCCGGAGCCCCGCTCCGCCCGCACGCGCCCGACGAAGACCGAGACCGCACCGGAGGTGGGGTCCTCCATCAGTTGGGTCAGGGGCTCCAGCCGGATCGGTCGGGGACCGATGTCGATCTGGACCGCGGGGCGTTTTGTTCGCAACTTTCAACCTCCGGAATAGGGGGGAAGGATCGCCAATTCTCCCGAACGCACGAGGCGCACGCTTGCGGGGCCCTTCTCGAGGAGATCCCCGTCGAGGGCGAAGCGATACTGGCGGGGGGAACCGAGGCGAGGATGGTCCGCGAAGAAGCTTCCGATCACGTCCCGAAGGGCGACACCCGTCTCGAAAGGGACGTCGATCTCGTCTCTTCCCACGGCCTCCCGGGCCGTCGCGAAAAGGAGGATGCGGAGGTGAACCTTCGTCGGCATTTGAGTAGCCGGAAACAGACCACCCCCGCCTATATTCTTTCCCCACAGGAGCGAGGCTTATTACCCCCTGAGGATTTACTCATGATACGGTGGCTAATGGTACGCGTCCGACTTGACCCTTGGCTGGTGGAGTTCGGCCCGAAGGCGGAGGAATCCGTGGAGGCCAGGGATGTCGAAGCGCTCTTGGACACGCTCGAGGCACGGCACCCCCGCCTCCGCCTGAAGCTGCGGGACGAGACCGGGGCCGTGCGGAAGTTCGTCCGCATCTTCCTCGACGGCGAGGCCCTGGAGCCCGCCGCGTGCCTTTCCACCCCGCTCGCCCCTTCCGCTTCCGTCGACATCCTCCACTCGATCGCGGGAGGATAGCGGGAGAAGAGAACCCATGTCAGCAAAGAAGGTGGTCAAGGTCCTCGTCGGGACCCGGAAGGGAGCCTACGTCGTCGAAGGAGATGCCCAGCGCCGGAAGTGGAAGGTCGGTCCGATGGTGAACCCCGGGAGCGACGTCTTCCACGTGGTGGCGGACCCCCGCCACGAGGGGCATCTCTACGCGGCCATGAACAGCGGTTTCTGGGGGCCGATGATCCAGCGGTCGAAGGACGGGGGCAAGAAGTGGGCGGAGGCCCCGACGCCGCTCACTCCCGGTGGCAAGGACCGGAAGCCCCAGTTCGACCCGGACAATCCTTCGGGGCCCGTCCCCCGCCCCGTCACCAACCTCTGGCACATCGAGCCGGGCCATGCCTCCGAGCCCGACACGCTCTTCATCGGGGTCGACCCTCACATGCTCTTCCGGAGCGACGACCTCGGGAAGACGTGGGAGACGGTCCCGAGCATCAACGAGCACGAGACCAAGCCGAAGTGGGGCCCCGGCTTCGGGGGACCCTGCCTCCACACCATCCTCGTAGATCCCCGCGACTCCCGCCGGATGTACGTCGGTATGTCCGCTGCCGGAATGTTCCGCACCGACGACGGAGGGAAGAGCTGGCGCACCTGCAACAAGGGGGTCGAGACCCCCTTCCAGCCCGAGAAGTATCCCGAGGTGGGCCAGTGCGTCCACAAGGTCGTCCTCGACGCCGGGAACCCGGACACCGCCTACCGGCAGGACCACGGGGGGATCTACGTGAGCCACGACCGGATGGACTCATGGAAGCGGATCGGCAAGTCCCTCCCCGATGATTTCGGCTTCTGCGTGGCCTCGCCCAAGGCCCTTCCGGGCCGCGCGTACTTCGTCCCGCTTCACGATCATTCCCGCACGACCTTCCACGGTGGTTTCGAGGTCTTCGAATGGGACGAGAAGCGGGGCCGGTGGAGGTCCCTCATCTCCCCCCGTCAGTTCCCTGGGGACTTCGGTGTCCAACGGGAGGGGATCGCTTGCGATGCCCTCGACGTACCGGGGATCTACGTCGGGACGACCACGGGCCAGCTCATCCTGAGCCCCGATGCCGGGAAGACGTGGTCCCAGGTGCCCTACCAGTTCCCCGCCATCCACTCCGTCTCGGTCGCCAACCCGCCGGAGTGAACGGGAGGATCCGGTCGCGCGAACTGGGGTCCTTTCCCCAGCTTGGGTCATTCACTAGTAAGGATGCCTGAGAAGCATCACTTGCGGAACCATCGGGCTGTGCCTTTGCTTTTCGAGTGATTCGCCATGGATGCCGTTGACTACCGACCAAAGAACCTCCGCCCTGCCCTTATCCAACTCGCCACAACGTTCGTCCAGGAGGCTGTGCGGATCCCGGGCGTGATTCGGGTTGCCTTGGTAGGATCCATCACCACCACGAAAACGAATCCCAAGGACGTGGACCTCTGGGTCACGATCGAGGATACGGCGGACCTGACCCCTCTCGCCATCATCGGACGGCGCCTCAAGGGGAAGACGGGAAGTCTGGGGAGCGGGGCCGACATCTTCCTCGCCACCCCGAGAGGGACCTACATCGGGCGCATCTGCGAATGGAGGGACTGCTGGCCGGGTGTTCGCATCCGGTGTAACGCGCTCCATTGCGGACGGCGTCACCTCCTGCACGATGGCTTCAGGTCGGTCCGACTGTCCCGTGAGCTGGTCGGGTCGCCCCCTGAGATCCTCTGGCCTAAGTCCAAGTGGGCCGAACCAGTTCCACGAACCCTGCTCCCCCTACGTGAAATGTTCCCAGATAGGGGGGTACCCCCCTGCCCAAAAACCCTGGTTGCCCGAAACCTGACACGGACCAAGGGGACAGGTCGGGACCCCCATCGAGGTTAAAGGATAGGTTTTGAGCGACGAACAACCCTACCTTATTGAAGTTCGATCAGTTAAGAGCAAGCTATCCAGCGGAGTCAAGGTGGTTCTAAGGAGGAGAGAGGGCAACGACAAGTAGGTGGGTGGGACAGTGAAATCGGTCTCACAGGGGTCGCCTACCCCTCTCGATTACAACGCACACTTTGGCGCACACGCCGACCACACCCTTCCAGTGTGATCTCATCCCGGAGGGTGTTACGTCCGAATCGAAGCAAGCTGTATGACAATTGTCGGCCTATAGCTCTCGATGGCACTTGCGGATCCACAGACTACCATCACCATCCACCAGAGCACGCGAAAGCTTCTCGAGTCGGTGAAGGCCTCGGGTCAGACCTACGACGAACTCCTTCGAGAGCTCATCGGGGAGCACTACCCTCCAGAACTGTTGGACGAACTCAAACACCGGATGGCCTCAAGACCAAGCGGGCGAATGGAAGACGAGGTGTATCGAGGGCCTCGTCATTGACCCTCTACTCGGTCGGGTATGAGTCCCGGGCCGATGACGAGTACTGGAGGCTGCCTCCCCGCTTGCAGCGGGAACTCCGTCATCGTCTGAAATACCAGAAGGCGGGCCCCTTCCGTTCCTACCCCGCGGTTTCTGTCAAGGAAGTGGAGGATGTGCCTGGGGCGTGGCGGTTTCACCTCAGCAACTACCGAATCTTCTACCGAGTGGACGGACTGGTCATCTGGGTGACCATGATCTGGGAAGACCGACCCAGTGCCTATTCGGAGTCGACCCTGCGAGAGTTACGACGTCGAATGAAGAGAGGGGTTTCGAAGGTGACCCCTTCCGCAGGGGGTCCCCCCAGAGGGGAGGGCTTGCGGTCCGGGGGCTTGAGAGAAGCAACCGACTGAAGATCGCTCAACCCCTACAGCGAGCAAAGCACCCCATTCCCGAGGGTAGGTTGGATCGCATTTTGTCCCCGTAACCATTATTAACATGGTGGCCATGGTAACCATGATGTCAACTAGCGATCCCCTGACCAGCATCCCGCTGCACCGATCCACACTCGATGTGCTTCAACGGGTCAAGAACGCGGCAGAGACCTGGGACGACTTCCTGATGAGTCTGACCGACGACTACCTCTCGCCTGCGCTGAAGGCAGAACTGGACAGAAGGCTTGAAACCCACAAGATCGTTCCAGGGGCGGTAGCCAGGCGAGAATTCGAGGAGAGCCGACGCCGTGGCCGTTAGGGGCCCTCTGGAGTCGGATTGGCCGGACTTCGTTGACACGGCTTGGCATCAGTTCCTACGGCTCCCTGCCGAGGTCCAAGACACGTTAGTTGCGCTCTTCCCCGAACTGGTTCTTCACCCCACACGCCCTTCGGCTACACTGGACGTCGTGCCCATCCGAAACGATCCGAACCGCTGGCGACTGAAGATCCCCGGTTATCGTCTTCTGTACCAGATAAGGCAAGGTCGCCCTCTGGTCGAGGAGATCGAGCCCCGGACGGGGGATACCTATGTGCGCTTTGGGCGCTACGCTCGCGCTCACCGAACCAAGTGAAGCGCAGAATCCCCCCACCCCTGCTGGAGGGTGTTCCTCGAGAGACCCTACCTGGGGAAAAGTCGCTGGTCTCGCGAACCCTTTTGCTACCCCTGGGAGACCCCCCGTTCAC
>JAKAYL010000004.1:40202-59996 GCA_021809545.1 Thermoplasmata archaeon | reverse complement strand
AGAGGGCGAACGTTCCCAGGGTAGAGTGAGAGGGCGAGCGGGCCGTTACCCCACGTCACGTTCACCAGCGCGACCCCACTTCCGAGGAACGTCTTCGAGGTGGCGGCGGAGACATTGAAGAAGAGCAACTCCGTGAGGTTCTCCCGGATCATGGGGGCGGTGTAGTAGAGCGTGGTCCTCCCCCCGGTGAGATTGCTCCAGTACGTGAAGCTCCCGGCGGTAGTCGTGGCCTCCAGCCCACCGAAGGAGATGTTCGAAGGCGGTGCGGTGCGATTCGTGAGGAGCAGGGCGACCTTCGTGCTGGTCATGCTGGGAAGGGTGGTGACGTTGGTCCGCGTCTTGACCACGTACCCGGCAAACCCCGGGATCACGGAGAAGGAAAGGGAGGTACCGCTGGAGGTGTATCCCGGATACGAAACGGTGGCCGAGATCAGGCCCCCGAGGGTGGTAGCCGTGACGGGCGCCACGAGCTCCGCAACAAGGAATCCGTCGGGATTCACGAGATGGGTCGTCTCCGCAAGGGACCCTACGGTCGTTGCCAATGCTACGGTCGCATTGGGGACGACCTTCCCGGTGACCGCCACAGCGGTGCTCACGATCAGGCCGTCCGACGCTCCGGAGACGGCCGAGGGCTGAACCAGGGAGAGGATGGGACGGAGGGTGGGTCCGGTCAGGGGATTCACGATCACGAGGCTCTCCCCGGTTCCGGTCACGTTTCCTCCGGCACTGGCGTTCGCGAAGAGGGGGAACTGCAGGGTCTGGTTCGTGGAGGGCGCGAAGAACACGACGGCGGCCTGACCGCTCGCGTTGGTCACGACGCTCGGCTGAGAGAAGGAGCCGCCGGACGAGCCGAAGCGCAGGCTGGCCCCCGCGACTGGGTGTCCGTTCTGCGTGACCGTGAGGGAGACCGCCGCGGAACCTCCGGAGAGCAGGGTGGCGTTCGAAAGCATCATCGCTACCGAGAGGGGTGCGGAGAGCGTGGGACATCGCTCGGTGGTGTTTCCTATCGTAACGCACTCGGTCGCCCAGCCCCCGCGCTGGGGCGACGAGGAATCGTTGGCCACCACGGTCACGAGGTAGCTTCCGTTCCCTGCGTAGGCGTGGTCAATGATGGGTCCGTCGCTCCCCCACGAAGATTCGTAGGTCCCGTCACCGAAGAAATAGGCATAGCGATACGGGCCCTTGCCTCCGGAGGCATTGGCCACGAACTGGATGGGGATTCCCGCAGGGCCTTTCGGGGTCGCCGTGGCAAGCGTCACCGACAGGGGACCGCTGTTGTTCACATTGATGACGAGAGGGTTCGACATCGTGACGTTCCCCCCGGCGGCGTAGCCCACCGCGAACGCCACGTGGGCCCCGGGGGTCCGGTAGAGGCTCGTGATCGAGGAGGCATTGGAGGTCGTCGCGTTGGCTTCCTGGTACGGGGGACCCACGTCGCCGAGGTAGTACTGGAACCGCTCCGAGAGGTTCTGTCCGGGCCAGGGAGCGAGCGAGAAATTCACCGGGAGCGGGGACCAGGGATAGGGCGAGTTTCCACTCAGAGGGTAGGCGGTGAGCTGCATCTGTCCGGGGCCCGCGATCCGTTCTGCCGTGTGGTTGATCACACTGGCAAGCAGGTTCGAGAAGTTCGGAGTGCCCATTCCCGTGACCGCGTTCCAGTACGGACCGGCCGAGTAGCCGTTGTTCCCGACCAGGATCTGGTGGAAGTCCTGCCGGTAGGCCGGCGAGGAGAGGATATCGTAGAAGACCGGGGTGAGGAAACCGGGGGGTCCTCCTCCGCTCGCCGCCCCGATGAGGGTGCTCAGGCCCGCCCACTGGGGCGCTGCATCGCTCGTCCCCTCGACGTAGACGGGGCTCCCGTTGTAGATCATCCCGAGCGGGACGCCCGCCGTGAGGGCGACATCGGGAACTCCGCGAGTAGTGTTTCGGTACGCGCTGAAACCCGGGCGCCCTTCCTGCCACCAGGGGCGGGGGAGGCTGGAGAAGCCGCCACCGGACCCTCCGCCGTTGCTGCAATAGGTCTGGGTCCCGTTCCACGCGGTTTCGGTCCCGTACCCGCCGTTCGCGGAAACCCGGAGGACGGTTCCGCCCACGCCAATGGCGTGGGGGTCCGAGGATGGGTACCAAGGAGTGAAAGTGGGGGTCCCCCCGTTCGCCCCGCAGTCTCCGCTGGCTACGAAGACCGAGATCCCCTCTGCGGCGGCCTCCGCAAGGACGGGACCGAGCGTGGCGAGGGATCCGTCGGAGGAGGCATTGCACTGGTAGCTGCAGGGGCCCAGGTTGTAGATGCCGGATTCGGGCTCTCCCCAGGAGAGGGAGATCGCATCCACTTGGTCCATCGCCACAAGCCAGTCGACACTGAAGTAGAGCCCGTAGGCGTTGTTCGGGGAGAGCGCAAGGTCGATCTTCGCATCCGGAGCCGTGGCATGCGCCCACTGCGTGTCGAGGGCGGTCTCGAGTCCCCAACCGGAGGAGCTGGTGTTGTTGAGGTTCCCGCCGGGCACCGGGTAGTCATAGGAGATGCCGGCGCTCGGAAGGGAGAAGCATTCGCTGAACTGTGTCAGATCGGAGGAGATGACCGACGGGGGCTCGGCCGAGTCGTAGACGTCTACGATCCCGATGGTCTCCCCCTGGCCCCGGATCCCCCGGGAAAGAACGGGAGTGATGTTGTACGCCGACTGGACGGCGGCAGGGGAAAGAATGCCATTCGTAGTGGACGGGCAGGGAAGGGAAGAGGAGCCCGTGGTAGGCGCGGCCCCGTGCGCCCCGAGGTCCGTGGACATGGGATTGAGGCCGTCGGGGGGGGCTAACGCTACTACCGGCAACGACGCGGGGGCCCGGGGGACTTCGGTGAACGCCATCACGGTGCGTCCCAGGGGATCGGAGTAGTACGATAGCGAAGTACTGAACGCGCGTTCCAAGTCGCCCGCGGGGCCACTCACGAGCCAAACCGTGGCCCGGGGAGGGGCCCGGATCGAAAGTCCCTCGGCGTGGAGATACTCGACGAGCGCGCGAGTGCTCTTCCCCTGGGCAACGGTGATCGACCCGGTTACTGAGGTAGAGGGGGGAACCGGGCTCCCCAATACATAATTCCCGATTCGGGGAGGGGCGCCGAGTGCCACGGGCGCTGCGAGGGTAGGGGCTCCCGAGGCGGAGGAGAACACCGTGGGCCCATGTTCCGAGGACAGCACACCGAACGCGGAAACCGTGAGCAACAGGACAAGGAGGAGGCTGAGCAGAGGAAGTGTCCTCACGTGACCTCTCCGTAGACGGAGACAAAGGCCGCCGCGGTCTTTTCCCAGGAAAAGCACTCTTCGACGCGCTGCCGTCCCGCCTTTCCGAGCCTCCGGGCAAACGGGGGATCGGAGATGACCTGGTCGAGGGCGTTGCGAAGGGCCCAGATGTTGCCGTAGGGCACAAGGAGAGCGGTCTCGCCCTCTTTCACCGCCTCGGGAATGCCCCCCACCCGGGTGGCCACGATGGGGAGGGAGGCGGCCATCGCCTCCAAGAGCACAAGCCCGAACGCCTCGTATTCGGAAGGCAGGACGAACAAGGTGGCTCCCGAAAAGACACTGATGTAGTCCGTCAGGCTCTTCAGATTCCCCAGGAAGCGGATCTCCTCCTTGACCCCGAGCTCCGCCACACGCTTCTCGATGAGGCTCCTCATCCCCCATTCTTGACCGACGAAGATGAGGGGAAGGCGCCGGGCCGGCGCCAGGCCCGACCAGGCCTCGACCAGGGGCATCAGTCCCTTGTTCGGGGCCAAGCGGCCAGCGAAGAGGATGTACTCCTTAGGGAGGGAGAGCCGGGAGCGCACGGCCTCGGGAGGAGGGATGTCCCGCCAGAGGTCCCAGGACAGCCCGGGCGGAACGACCCGGATCTTGGAGGGATCAACGAAGTCGCTCACCTCCGTCTCCTCGTGGCGGGTCTCGACGATGACCCGGTCGGCACGGGAGTACACGGTCATGCCGAAGAGACGGTCTTGGCCGCGTAGGAGGGCCTTCTTCCAACTGGGCTCCGTTCCCACCGCGGGGTGATAGTGCGTCGACACCACGAGAGGGGTCCCGGAGACGCCCGCGGCAAGGGAGGACTGGAGGAGGTGTCCGTAGCGGTGCGAGTGGGCATGGATGACGTCGGGGGACCACTTGACCAGCCGTTCGGTCAGCCCGGGCAGGATCGGCATGGTCACCCCGGGAAGGAGCTGCTTGATGACCGGGAGTCGCTCGACGGGAATGCCGTCCAGCTCGCGGGAGGGGTTGGAATGCCGCACCCAGTTCCCTTCGTCGTAGAGATCGCTGGCGAAAACGGCAACCTCGTGGCCGTGGGCCTTAATCTCGCGGGAGACCTCCCGAACGTTGGTCTCGACCCCCCCCGGGGCATCGTACCGGAGAAGGACCTGCGCGATCTTCACGCGGCCTCCTTTTCCCTCAACACGTCCTCGTAAATGGACCGTAGGGAATGCACCACGCCCTCCCAGGAATACCGCGGGACCGTCTCCTTCTGGCCGTAGGCTCCCATTCGCTGGGCCAGTTCCCGATCCGAGAGCAATCGCTCCATCGCAGCCTGCAGGGCGGTGGGGTCCCGGGAAGGGACAAGGATACCGTTGCGTCCTTCCGCGACAACCTCGGGCATGCCGCCCACCCGGGTGGCGATCACCGGTCGGCCCTGGGCCATTGCCTCGAGGAGGACCAGGCCGAACGCCTCGTACTCGGAGGGTAGGACGAGCATCTCCGCCTCTCGGTACGCCGAAGCGAGGAGGCGGTCGTCTTTCAAGAACCCCGTCATCAGCACGCTCTCTCCCAGACCCAAGGATTTTGCCAGGGATATAGTTTCGGCCCCGGCGCCGGCATCCTCTCCCACGAGGACCAGGCGAACCTCGGGAAACTTCGGACGGATCGCGGCGAAGGCGGTCAGCAGCACGTCGAGCCCCTTGTTCGAAGCAAGGCGCCCGACAAAAAGAACGAAGGGCCCGGGAATCTTCCAGGCCGCCCGGAAGAGGTCAGGGCCCTCCGGGGGGGTCGGGAGCGGAGTGTAGCCGGGAGCAACGATGGAAACGGGGGGCAGGGAGGGATCCACTTCTCGCAAGAGGCGCTCTTCCTCGTGCGTTTGCACGATGAGCCGGGCAGCCCTGCCGAGGACCCACGAGGCGAGGAAACGGTCGTAGAACCCCCGGAGACGCTTCCTCCCGGCCCCGCCCCAGATGGACCAGGTGGGATGGAAATGCGCGGTCATCACGAAGGGAATGTCCGATATGGCGCTGCCTGCGAGAGCCGAGAAGCCCTGGTACGTCCCGTAGGTGTGAACGTGGACGATGTCCGGCTTCCGTCGCAGGATGTCCAGATACAGACCGGGGAGGAATGGGTAGTGCAGGTCGTCAGAAAGGGCCACGGCGCGGTGGCGGTGGATTGGGATGCCATCGGCCGTGACGGAAGCCCGCGCCACGTCGGGGGGAAGCCGGGCCCAGGGGATCTCTGTGAAGAGGTCGCTGGTGAGGACCTGGGCGTCCATCCCTTCGGCCCTCTGGCGGAGGGCCACCTCGCGCACGTGGCGCTCCACTCCTCCGGGGCCGGGAGGGTACCGGGTGGTGACATGAAGGACCCTCATGACTGAGAGGCGAAGGAATCCCAGCCCACCTCCGGCAGGGGTCGCTCGTCTCCATCCTGTTCTAGGCGGAAGGTTCGGGAACGGGTGAACTCTCCAATGAAGTGGAGCGGGAATCCGGCCCTTCGGACCCTCCTTTCGCACGCGGACTTCCGAGACGGAGGGATCGCAAGGACCAGCTCGTAGTCGCCCCCAAGGAAGGCGAGATCCGAAGGAGCCAAGGAGATCTTGCCGGCGACCCGCCCGACCGCGGGGTGGTACGGTAGCCGTTTCTCGTCCACGCGGGCGCCCACGCCGCTCGCAGAACCGATCAGCCGGAGGGATTTCGCCAACCCGTCGGAGGAATCGATGGCCGCGTGCGCGAAATCACGGAGGACCATCCCTTCCCTGCACCGGGGCTCGACGGAGAGGAGCTCCTGCAGTACGCGGGCGCGGTTCCCGAGCCCACGGTCGAGGGCGGTGACCAGGGCGCCCCCACGTCCGACCGTCCCAGTGACGGCAATGAGGTCCCCGGCTCGTGCCCCGCTCCGGGGCATGAGCTTCCCACGTCTGCCCCAACCGAGGGCGGTGGCCACCACGATCGGAACGGGAGAGGATTTTGTGTCGCCACCGAGGACGCGGGCCCCGTGGGCGCGGGCCGTCTCGTTCATCCCTAAAAGGACCTCTTCGGCCCACCTCCGTTCCGTTGACGGAGGGAGGAGGAGGCACGAGAGGAGCCCCTCCGGGCGACCGCCGTTGGCGGCCAGGTCGGAGAGGTTCACCGCCGCGGCCAGGCGCCCCACAAGTCGGGCAGGGGTCCCGGGGGGGAAGTGCGTCCCTTGCGCGACCGAGTCGGTGGAAGCGAGCAGGACCTCCCCCGGGCCCGGAGCGATCGCCGTGCAGTCATCTCCGAGCGGCAACAAGTCCTTGGGGGAAGGGGGCAAGAGGGCCTTCAGGCGCTCATGAAACCCCTGCTCGGTCGCCTGGATCAGGGTTTCCTTGCGGGAGTCCGAACGGGGCATGCGTCCCTCGAATAGAACGTTCCTTTATGAGAGTGGGGGAACGCCACTTCCGTCACTGTCCTTGCTTCCGGGCTTTCCGGATCCAGGCCGGCAATTCGTCGTCGACGATCTTCCGCAGCTTCCTCGCCAGACGAGGATCGGTGCCCGAGGTGGAGATGGCTACCATGACCGGGCCTTGTCTCGAGACGGCGGGCATGATGACGTTCCCCAGGGAGGGCTCGGTGACGACGTCCACCAGGAGGTGCGCTCGGAGGCACGCTTTGCCGACCGCGGCGTTCAGTTTCGGATCGTTCGTTGCGGCCACGACCAATCCCGCACCTCGGAGCAACTGCTTCAAGTTGGTCGGGGTCACCTCGGCCTGAACGAAATGGATCCGGGCGGGAATCGCCCGCGGAACGACCCGGTCAACCAACCATACCGGGACCCCGGTCCGGACCAAGCGTTGGCACTTTCGGAGACCGACCGATCCTGCCCCAATGACCAGGATGTGGCCCCCGGGGCGTAAAACCAATGGGACGCCTTCGAAAGGGGTACGTGTCTTTTGGGATGCGGTCCGCGAACGCGTGACAGTTCTCATGAGAGGGAGAGGGTTCGCCGGAGCAGAGGGCGGAGGTCGCTCTGCTCCGGTGGAGTGGCCGAGGCCCCTGGGGCGATGATCCCGGCTGCCTGATTCGAACAGGCGACCTGAGGATTTCCGCGGGACCGCCCTTGTCGGGCGGGTCTGACTACAGTCCCCCGCTCTGCCTCTGAGCTAAGCCGGGCTCTGCCACCCAAGGGGCATGTGGTGAAAAGTGTTACGGGTATATGCCCCTCAGCCGGATCGCGGTCGCGACACGGTCAACAGCGATGGCGTAGGCGCCCGTCCGGTTGTTCACACCGTACTTCTCAGCACTGTCGGCAACGGCCTGGTAGGATTTCGACATGACCGCTTCGAGCTTCGAGTTGACGTCCTCGATAGGCCAGAAGAAGCCCTGCAGGTCCTGGACCCACTCGAAGTAGCTCACCGTGACACCGCCGGCGTTGGCGAGGATGTCCGGCAGAACCGTCACCTTGTTCTTGAAGAGAATCTCGTCCGCCTCAGGGGTGGTGGGGCCGTTCGCTGCCTCGGCGACGAGCTTGGCCTTGATCTGAGAGGCGTTCTTGTTGGTGATCTGGTTCTCGAGAGCGGCCGGCACAAGGATGTCGACGTCGAGCTTCAGAAGATCCTCGTTCGAGATCTTCTGGGCTCCGGGGAATCCGGAGACCTCGCCGGTCTTGTTCTTGTGCTCCATGACCTTCTTCATGCTCAGCCCGTCCTTGTTGTAGATGCCGCCCTTGGAGTCGGAGACCGCAACGATCTTCGCGCCCTGCTCCTCTTCGAGGAGGTGGGCCACAACGCTCCCTGCGTTCCCGAAACCCTGGACCGCAACGGTGGCGCCCTTGAGCTTCATGCCCTGACGCTTGGTTGCCTCGCGAATGACGTACATGCAGCCGCGCCCAGTAGCCTCGCCGCGGCCCTCAGACCCACCGATGGCGATGGGCTTGCCCGTGACGACACCAGGAACGGAGTACCCCTTCTGCATGGAGTACGTGTCCATGATCCAGGCCATGGTCTGGCTGTCGGTGTACACATCCGGAGCGGGAACGTCGATCTCTGGCCCGATGATGGGGGAGATTTCCGAGGCGAACCGGCGAGTGAGACGCTCAAGCTCCCCGCGGCTCATCTGCTTCGGATTGCAGATGACCCCGCCCTTCGCTCCACCGTAGGGGAGGTTCATCACGGAGCATTTCCAGGTCATCCAAGCCGAGAGGGCCCGGACTTCGTCCAGGGTAACCTGAGGGTGGTAGCGGATACCTCCCTTGCAGGGTCCACGGGCCATGTTGAACTGCACCCGGTACCCGGTGAAGACCTTGTAGTCCCCGTTGTCCATCCGAACCGGGAAGTTGACGGTGAGTTCCCGCTTCGGACTCTTCAGGATATCGCGGACCCCATCGTTGAGGTTGATCACCTTGGCGACAATATCGATCTGCTTCTTGGCTATCTCAAACGGATTGTTTTCTGCCATTGCCTTACCCCTATGCCCCTTTGAGCTTAGGCGGCGGAGAAAGCGTAGAGTAGATAAACTTGCCGAGAGAAAAAACCACTACGAAGAAGTGACCAAAAAACGACCGGACGGATTTCTTCGCCCTGCGAAAACTCAGGGATACCAGACGGCGTAAAGTATGGTCCCGATCCCGACGGCGATGATGATGAGAGAAGTGACCCGCTCGAGAAGACGCGGCTCGACCCGTTCCCGGAGGACCTTCCCGGTAGTGACCCCGATCGAGAGCACCAGCAGGAGGGCGAGGAGGGCCGCGGCGAAGACGAGGAGGATGTTGCTGAACCACGCCACGAAGAGGACAGTGAAGATCTGTGTGTCGTCCCCGGTCTCCAGGGCCAAGATCACAAGGAAGGTCTGGACGAGGGTCGTTCGCTCGTCCATCGGGATCCCGGACTCCTCTTCGGTCCGATACGCTTTGAGGAGGCAATAGGCACCATAACCGATGATCCCGATCCCGCCCGCGACCCGGACCTCGAAGAGGTACGGGCCCAGATAGGTCACGATGAGGTGCCCTGCGAGGACGGCGACCCCGGTCGTGACACTGAAGGCGAGGGCCGCCCCGACCCAGACCGCTCGCGGGGAATGATTGCTCGCGAACTTCAGGACCGTCATGTTGGTCCGGTCGATGAGCTCGAGCGAGAAAATGGTCCCGAAGACAATGAGGGCCTGGGCGACCCAGAGATCGACCATGTGCGCGGCCCGGGATTACCGCGTGTTCAGGTGGGGGAGGAAGTCGTCCACGTAACGGTCGCAGAAGAGGCAGCGCAAAGCGAGGGGGCGCCGGCGGACGACCTCGAAGTCGGGCTCGACAGGTTCTCCCTTGTTGGTGATGCAGTTCGGGTTGGGGCACTTGAGCACCCCGGTGAAACGATCGGGGAGGGTCACGGGCCGTTTCTCGACCACCTTGAAATCGCGGATGATCGAGATGGTGGCGGTCGGGCTGAGGAGCGCGATGGCGTTGATCTTCTGGGCGGAGAGCTCCATGTTCTCCACCTTGACGATGTCCTTCCAGCCCATCCGTCGGCTGCGGACGTGGAGCGCTACCGAGACCGTCGACTCCTTGTCGAGGTTGCTCGCCCCGATGATCCGGAGCACCTCGAGGGCGAGCCCGCTCGTGACGTGATCGATGACCGTCCCGTTCTTGATCGGAGTGATCTTCAGTTCCCGGACCATCGCCTTATCCTCCCCCAGGTCCAGGGTTACCCGTCAGGACGAGCGAGAGGAGGGCCATGCGCACCGGGACCGCAAGGAAGGCCTGACGGAAATAGGCGGCGTGGGTGGAGGTGTCGACCTCGCTCGGGATCTCGGCTACCCTCGGGAGGGGATGCATCACGATGAAGGAGGGCTTGACCTCGTTGAGGAGCCGGGGGTCGAGCCGGTACCCGGAGGAAACCCGGGAGTACTCTGCCAGGTCCCCGAAACGCTCCTTTTGTATCCGGGTCACGTAGAGCACGTCGGCATCGTGGACAGCTTTCCGGAGGTCCTCCTCCTCCCGAAGGTCCGCACCGACCTGCTCTAGGTCGGCCCGGATGTGTTCCGGAATCCGCAGGGAAGGTGGTGAGGCGAGCACAAGGTGCGCTCCGAAGAGGGCGAGGGCGTAAGCAAGGGAGTGGACGGTCCGTCCGTAGCGGAGGTCGCCCATCAGGACCACCTTGAGTCCGCTCAGGGTACCGAAGCGCTCGTCCATGGTAGCGAGATCGAGCAGTGTCTGCGTCGGATGCTGCCCAGCGCCGTCCCCAGCGTTGATCACCGGCTTGTCGGCGACCAGCGAGGCCAGGCGGGAGGCTCCTTCGTTCGGGTGACGGATTACGATCGCATCCGCATATCCGGAGAGCATCCGGACGGTGTCGGAGAGAGTCTCTCCCTTCGAGACCGAACTCACGGAGGGATCTGCGATCGTGATGATCTTCCCACCCAGGCGCTGCATCGCCGTCTCGAACGAGAGGCGGGTGCGAGTGGACGGCTCGAAGAAAGCGAGCGCCAGGAGCTTCCCATTGAGAAGGTTGCTGGTCCTCTTGCCCTCGGCCACCGGGATGTGCTTCCGGGAGGCCCTGATGATGGATAGGATCTCCTCCTTGGACAGGTCCTTTATGGAGACGAGGTCCCTACCTTTGAGCCCCATTCGGATGCTCGGAAAAGAAGGGTTCCTATAAAGTTTAGCCAAAAGCTACTTTCTCCAGAAAATGAGAGGGCTTGCCCAGGGGGGTGAAAGGAGGAGCGGCGATGCCCCACGGAAGAGACTCCAATCTACCTCTTGTGTCACCGTAATCTGGTGGAACTGCCCGGTGTCCCACGCGTTCATAAGGGGCCTAGCGCGTTGTTTGATTGAGACCATGCCCGCAAAGACGGAGACCGCAGAAACGATCCTTGCTACAGAATTTCGGGAGGCAGGAGAAAGATTCCTGTACTTCCATTTCACACTCGGGAAGGGAGAGAAGGGAGTGGCTCGGGTCGCATCGGACCTGGGCAAGCCCGTCCGGGAACTTGGAAAGCTGCTCCATCTCCACACACCGGAGTTGAGGATTGGCTCCCCCACCGAGGGGCAGCTGCGGCACGAGGGAGACGGCACCCCGGGGGAGTTCGAACTGCTTTCCCAGGGGCTGGAACTCACTGTGCGGAAGCTGACGGAACTCGCAAAGCACACCCCCGCGTTCGAGGGATCCGAGTCCCATCGCCTCTTCGATGTCGTGACCAATCGGCTGACGGAGGGGGGGCACCGGATGGTCGTGATCGCTTCGCAGTTGGAAGAGGCCAACCTCATCCTGACCGACCCGACCCTCGACCGCACCTATCTTCACCGGCTGGAAAGACGTCTGTCGCGAGAGGTCTCGGCCCTGGACGAGTTCTTGTTCGACCTCCGCGACCGGATCAGCATCGCCCTGGTAGATGCCAAGTTCCCCACGGGGAAGGCCGAGCCCGAGAAGGTCCGGCTTCTCGAAGAACTGATCCGAGTGTAAGGAACCGTCGAGCCCCTGTCCTCGCAGGGTCTCCCCGAGGATCGAGAGAGTCTGGGACCGGGTGGGCTGCCTTGGCGACGGCGCGCCCATCTCTTACGGAACGCCGTGGAGAGAAACCTCCGTAACCTCTGAGAGCGGGACCCCGGACCGACTTTATCGCCGTCGAGGCTCGCACCTCGGGTCAACCCAAGCGGTTTATGGGTCGACGCGGGCGGGCCGTTGAGCCGGCGAGCATTGGGGACATTCCCGAAGCGTCTCCTCGCCACCTGATCCTCTCCGATAAAGTGAGGGAACGTGCGGGGGGCCGGATTTGAACCGGCGAGAGCTCTTCAGCTACAAGGTCCTAAGCCTTGCCTCCTTGGCCGGGCTAGAGTACCCCCGCGGGGAGTAGCCCCGGCAGGATTTTCCGGGGGGGTGGCTCGCACCGCCCCCCCATTCGAACCTGCGTCTGGGGATCCAGAGTCCCTCATCCTTGGCCACTAGACTACGGGGCTATTCCGAGCCGGCGCAACGGGAGGAAACCTTTAAGGTTTAGCGTCCCGGTCCTGCAGGGGTCAAGGAGCGGTTCGGGGGGCCTGCAAGCGGATGGGGAAGGAGCAGAGACCGATGCAGGTGGGAGAGCTCGTGGTGCTCTACAAGGAAGGGTCTCGTCCGCTCTTCGTGGAGCTTGCCTCCGGAAAGAAGCTCATCGACGGGTTCGGAGTGGTGGACCTGACCCCCGCGGTGGGGGCCCCCGAGGGGGCCCGGGTGGTCGCCGGTGGCGAGGAGTACCTGGTCCTCCGACCTGCTCTGGTCGACCTCACACGTACCGCACGTCGGCCCACCCAGATCGTCACTCCCAAGGACGCCCAGTATCTCCTCTTCCTCGCGGGAGTCACCGCGGGGGCACGGGTGGTAGAGGCGGGCACCGGAAGCGGCCTCCTAACGCTCTTCCTGGCCAACGCGGTCGGACCGGGCGGGCAGGTGGTGACCTACGATAGGAAGAGCGCACATCAGGACGCCGCCCAGGCCCTGCTCCGCCGCTCCGGACTGGCCGACCGCGTCCTTTTCCGGCAGGGGGACGTCTCCGAAGGGATCGAGGAACGGGAGGTGGACTCCGTCATCTTCGATCTTCCCGAGCCTTGGACCGCCACGGCGCACGCTTGGGGGGCGCTCAGGGCCGGAGGTTTCCTGGCCACGTACATCCCCACGTACAATCAACTGGAACACTCGGTACGCGAGATGCGAACGGTCGGATTCTCGGACGTTCACGCGCTGGAACTCATCGAGCGACCCATCCAGGTCGGAGAGGGTGGGACACGTCCCTCCTTCGAGATGCTGGGACATACCGGCTTCTTGGCCGCGGGACGGAAGGTGGGGGTTCGAACGTGAGCTCCGCCTTGCTCACCGAGGCAGCCTTCATCGCACTGATTCCTGCAGGGGCTCTTCTCTATCTGATCCTGGACCGATACGCAACGCCCCGGGTCCCCGTGAGCGTCTTCGACGAGCGGAACCTGCTCATCGCCTTCGTCGCGGGAATCCCCGGAGGTCTCCCGCTCGCCCTCCTCTTCCTTGTCTACGAAGGGAGCCTTGCGAGCCTGGACCTGGTCTCGGCCACGGCCTATCTCCTGCTCTTTCTCGCTGTTGCGACCCTCGGGCGGACGATCCTCCTGAAGATCCAAAGATTCGGGGGAAAAGAGGGAAAGCTGCGCGCCGCGCCCTTCTACGCGCTCGCGTTCGGTTGCGGCAGTGCGGTCACGATCATGTTGGCGACGGCGGACTCGGCCCTGCCCGGAACCAACCAGCTCTACGGGTTCCCCGCCCTCATGCTTCTTTCCATCGACCTGGTGCTTCTCGAGTCCTGGGCGGGGATCCGATTTGCCCGACGTAAGGATACGAACTTCCGAATCTTCGCGATTGCGGGCATCGAGGCGCTGGGGCTGGTCGCGGCCGCCCCGCTCTTCATCGGGATCCAGTACGTGCAGTTCGGAGCGCTCTTCTTGCTGCTCGCTCTGACGGCCTACCTCGTGCACTCCGAGGACCTTCACACGCTCCGGCCCTTGGTCACTTCCCGGCGCAAGGGGGATGTCGAGAGCCCCTACCAGCGGACGGACACTTCCTGAGACGGAACTTTCCTCGGGAGGTTCAAGCTCGGGAATCTCCCGAGAAACGGTAGCGCAGAAAGAGGTGGTTTTCCGCGCGCTTGACCCCCACCAGCCGGCACCAGCGGGGATCCGCGAGGCCGAACGAGGTTCCCTCGATGAGGTGGATCGTAGGGTCGCCGGGGGAGTGGCCCGCCAGCTGGGGAGAAAGTGTGAGGAACAGTTCGTCGAGCAGTCCTTCGCCAAGGAATGTCCCCAGAAGGTGGGGTCCGCCCTCCAGCAAGATCAGCCCGCGGGGAACATGTCGAGCGAGAACCTCCAGGATGGCTTTGGCTCGTAGCGCCTTTCCCTTCCCGGCCGAGACAACGGTCGTGGAAGGTGGCACTTTCTGCCGGAGGAGTAGGTTCCGGCCCCCAACCGTGGTCACTACCAGGCTCGTGACATCTCCGGAGGAAAAGACCGGCGCGGACAGATCGAGCTTGCCCCCAGCGGTGATGATGACGTTCAGGGGCTCTCCCGTCCGACCCGTTTCCGCCCGCAGGGTGCGGTAGGCTGCAGCACTCGGAGGATAGATCTGGCCAGGGGTCCACCGGTGACGGGGGATTGTGCGGAGAGTCCCTGCCCCGACCACGACGGCGTCCGCCAGCGAGCGGAGGATCCCCATCACCGCCCGATCAGGGATGCTGTTCCCGGAAATGTCGCTCCCCCCCGATGTGGGACGGTCACCGAAGGAGACCACTCCGTCGAGCGTCGAAGCGAAGTTGGCGATCACGTACGGGTGGTGGGTCCGGGGAAAGGAAGGGAATGGGCCGTAGAACTTCGCGAGCTCCGCGGGCAAGGAGGCCAGCGGGGCCCGACGATCCTCAAGCAGGGTTTCCAACGGTCTGAGCACGGAGACAGCAACTCGCCTCCCTCAGGGGCGGGGGATTTGAGCACAGCTCCTAGTACATATCAGATAAGAAGGCTTCCGAGCCCACTCCAAAGTCGAAAAAAGGAGAGCGGAACAGTTCCATATCTTCGTGGGCACGGGTGCTACTCGGATCCTTCGAAGGCCGGAGAAGGGAGTCATTTTTCACAAGGTAGGGAGATGGCGAAGGAGAACCCAGACCGCCATTGGGGGAACCCTTGAGTTGGAGCAGGACTCGGAACCTCTCTCGAGAGCAGACCAACCGACTTCGAGATGCCGGTGGGGGTCTCTTAGGCTGCCGGTTCCCTGGCCAAGACGCGGGAGAAGCGCTCCCTGTCGCGAGAGTAAGCGACGTGTCGGGAGGGGGATTTGAACCCCCGACCCCGGGATTTCTCAGAACCGGTACACTTGCGATACCGGTCCCTATGAGTCCCGTGCTCTAACCAGTCTGAGCCACCCCGACTTCAAGAATCTGGTTGCTGAGCCACAGGTTCTTCTGTGACAGGTTCTGTGACGGGAGTTTCCTCGGCCGGGTGCTCCGGTGGAGCAGGGGCTTCCGGGATCTCTCCTTCGACCGCGCTGGCCCGGATATCGATCTTCTTGAGAGGATATAGGGGAGAGAGGCCCTTCGTGATGGCCTTCGAGATCTCGCCGTTGAGCATGTCCTTGACCATCTCGGCACCCGAGCGCTGGGCGGCCTCTTCCGTCATGACCTG
Source organism: Thermoplasmata archaeon (assembly GCA_021809545.1). Taxonomy (GTDB): domain Archaea; phylum Thermoplasmatota; class Thermoplasmata; order Lutacidiplasmatales; family UBA184; genus JAJYEA01. Next base: position 44,652 of record JAKAYL010000004.1, on the reverse strand, counting down.
GTGGATCTTCTGCCGCAGCATGGCCTTCAGGCGGGTCTGGAGCCGATGCTCGCTGACCGCGAGAGGTTTCACTGTGAAAACGACCCCGTCCTTGGTGGTGACCGGGAAAGAGAGGTCGATCTTGGAACGCTTCCGTCGCGCCAGGCGCCGGATGTAATCGCTCGTGAATTCGTGGCCCACGAATTTCGTGGTGGCCACATGGTTGTCTCCGATGGAGACGATCTTGAACTTGAGCTTGATATGCGAAGTGTTCGGGTCTCCGCCACCGGAGACCTCATTGAAAGTGACTTCGGCGATCCGTCCGAGGAGCTTCTCGGGCTCCTCCGCAGGGGACTCTCCAAGGTCCGCGTTCTGGAACATGCTGGGAGCCCGGATCTTGTACCATTCCTTGAGCTTCCACTTATCCTTGATAGTACGGCCCTTCTGGGCCTTCTTCTCCGAGCCTTCCTTTTCCTTGGCCATTTCTGTCCGGCGTGGGAGTATGGGCACGTAGATAAGGATTTTGCACCGAAGCAGTTGAGCGGGGCTCCCGACCCCAGGTCCAGGGTCTCAGGCCGGAGCCGGTGATGTGTAGTAGACCAAGAGGGACTGGGTCCAGACGAAGGGGGAGGGCTCCGGGCCCACGTCCTCTCCCACCAGATAGAACTGGGCGGGGGAGCCGGGGTGTGCGAGGAGGCTGGTCAACTGGCTTCCGTAGAGCAGGAAGGCGCTGAGCGTCGATCTGGCCCGGAACTCCCCCAGAAGGGACTCCGAGTCCGAGGACCTTCCCACCGAGCAGGACACGTACGAGTGCGGACCGAGGGGCACGGACAAAGAGCACGGTGCGAGAACCGCCACCGAACCCCCTTTGAGAAGAGCGCAAACCAGCCCAGGGGGCCCGCTTATGGGGGCGAAGGTAGGGGTGGCGGACCCTCAGGCTCCGAGGGGGGGTTCGAACTCGGCTCAAGGGGAGGGGGTGGCGAGGTCGCTTTCGGGGGAGGATCGCTGGGAGCTTGAAGGGGTGCGGTTGGAGGAGGGGAGGGTTGGTTCCGACGGAATCGAGGTCCGACCCACCGGAGAAGAACGAGCGCGATCGCCGCGAGGAGCACCCCCAAGGCCACGTAGAAGATCCAGGCTGGAGCCGTGGCCTCCGACGCCGGGGCCGAGGGGGACAGCACCACTAGTGTAACGCTCACCACCGAGGTCTTCCCCTGGGAATCCGTCACTGTCACTTCCACCGTGTAATGGCCGCTCGACGTCGGTTGGCACGTCAGGTTCGACGTATCGGAGGAGGTGCACCCCGCGGGCAGATTCTTCCAGGAATAGCCGTAGGGAGCGACCCCGCCCGCCACTTCTGCGAGCAGGGTGGTGGACTGGCCGACGACCACGGTCGCCGGGGTGGCGTAGACGCTGGCGGCAAGCGGGCCGGCTTGGATGGTCACGGTGACATTTGCTTGGGCGCTCTGCCCCGCCGAATCGTTGGCCCAGACCGTGGCGGTGAAGGTTCCCGGAGCGAGGTAAGTGTGAGTCGTCCGGCTTCCCGCCCCCACGGAGCCGTCCCCGAAGCGCCAGTGGTAGACCACTGGGAGGTTGCCTCCCGAGGAGGAAGCGTTGAAAGTGACGGGGAGCGGTGCGCTACCTGAAACCAGGGAGGCGTGGGCCTGTACCGAGAGCGGGGTGGGGGTTCCCTGGACGTCCACCAGGAAGTTCCCGGAGACCACGGTCAACCCGGCCGAGTCGGTGACGGAGAGGTTCCCGGAGAAGACCCCCGTGGCGGTGGGCGTGCACGTGAGGTTCGCCGCGGACGCCGAAGGGCACCCGGGGGGGAGGCCGGTCCAGAGGTAGGTGTAGCCCCCTGTCCCGCCCGAGACGGCGGAGGAGAGGTGGAGCGTCCCGCCCAGATAGAGGGGGAAGGGAGAAACGACGGGGACCGAGACCGTGAGGGAAGAGTACACCGTGAAGGAGAGGTTCCCCGTGGCCAGGGAGTAGCCGTTCCCGTCTACCGTGGACATCGAGATGGAGAAGTTTCCCGGATGCGTCATCACGCAGCTCAGGTTCCCCCCCGCTCCCGCGCAGGGAATGGTGGAGACACCCCTCCAAGTGTTGGTGTAGGTACCCGAGCCTCCCGATAGATTGACGGAGAACGCAACGTTCTGACCGAGGTCGGCAAAGGTCCGGTTGGCGACGGGCAGCGAGGAGATCACCAGCGGAGGGTCGACTCGAATCTGGACCGGGGATCCCGTCATGGTGGCAAGGCCGTCCGAGGGCACTGCGAGGTTGAAGACCTGATAGATGCCGGGTTGGGTGGGAGTGCAGGAGAGGTTCTCCCCCGTGAGCCCGAGGCACCCTTCGGGGAGGTTCTCCCAGTGCTCCGTCGTCCCCCCGGTCCCTCCCCCTGTGACGGGAGCGGCAAGGGTGAGAAGCTGCTGGGTCGCGTCCAGGGACGTGCGGTCCGCTTTGGGTGGGGCCGGCGTAAGGAGAGGGGAGATCGCCCAGTTGTCGTAGAGATTTCCCGTTCCGCCGTAATAGCCCCCGTAGAGGAAGAGGTACCCATCGTTGGGAGCCCCGTCCCACGTCATGAGGGGCCCTGACCGGGGGCTGGGGAACGGGAAGGCGTACAGCGTGTACCAGCTGTAGTTGTAGAAGAACCAGGCCACCCCGTGGTACCCCCCGACGAGCACGGTGAGGTTGTCCCTTGCGTCGTAGCCGAGGGTAGGGTTGAACATGTTGGTCGGATTGGAGCCCGCGCACTTCGGACTGCACAGGGCGACCCAGGAGGAGTTCTGAGCGAAGAACTCCCAGGTGTCCTCCAGGACCACGGCGCCGGTGCCGTACCCCCCGTAGAGAAGGGTGGCGTTCCGAGTCGTATCGAGCGTGAGGGCCGCGGCTTCGCGGGGAGAGGGGGAGCTTGAGGGTGACAGCTGAGTCCAGATCCCCCCCGCATAGACCCAAGTCCCACCCGTGTAGCCCAGGACAGGGCTCCAGCCTCCGAACAGGAGAACCCCGCCGGTGTTCGAGAGTTGGGAGAGCGAAGGATCCTCGACGGAGGGAGGAGAAGTGACCGGGGTCACATTGGTCCAGGTGCCCCCCTTGAATGCCCACGTGTCCGAAAGAACGTGGCTCGTCGCAGACTCCATCCCGCCGAAAAGGATCACTTCGGCATCCTGGGCGTCGTAGGCGAGTCCGAAGTAGAACCGGGCCGTGGGGGAATTCGACGAGGTGACAAGTGAGGGGGTGATGTTGGTCCATGTCCCCGCCACATACTTCCAAGTGGTCGGGAAGGCCGAGTTGTTCCAAGCAGGGGAGAAGGCCACGACGTACCCGTCCGCGGCGTCGTAGACCATCCCCATCCCCCAAGAATAGCCGGGATGGGAGGCGACGGGTCCCGAATCAGGGGACCATGTCGAACCGTCGTAGGTCCACAGGACACCCACGGTCAGGAACGTGGCATTGAGGCCACCAAAGAGGAGGTCCTTCCCAAGGACCGGGTCCTCAGAGAAGGCCGAGAGCCAAGTACCGAACGTTGGAGAGGTGCCCGCGGTCCAGCGGGGTGTCGTCGGGTCGAGTTGCCAGGTGTCGCTTAGGATGTTGCCTGAGGGGCCGAGCCCCCCGCTCAGTTCCAGAAAGCCTCCGAGGGGGGCCATCGAACCAAGCCACCGGGCCGTGGGGGAGGGAGTGAGCTGATCCGTCACGTTCCACCATCCGGTCGAATTGTAGACCCACGTGGCGTTCGTAAGGCTGGGACCGATGTCCCCACCGTAGAGGATGTCATCCCCGGTGAGCACGCTGTACGCCATGGATCCCCCGACCACCGGCCCGGGGGTGACTGGCCCGCACCCGCCCTTGAGGCAGGTCTGCCGCCAGCCGGTCGCGACCGAGAAGAGCCAGGTGTCGCCCAGTAGGATCGCATGGCTCTTCAGGAGCGTGTATCCGCCGTAGAGCAAGATCCCGGTGGGCACCTCCTCGGCCATGGAGGCGAGAAGGCGGCCGGAGGGGGTGTTCTCCGGGGTGGGGAAGGGGTCGGTGAGGTTCTCCCAGTTCACGGAGCGGGTGGTGCTATTGATCACGAGTCCCCAGGTGTCGTCCTCGACCGCCCCCAGAGAGTCCCCACCGAAGAGGATGAGCATCTGGTCGGTGGGATCGTACGCCAGGGTGGCATAGGCTCGCGGTGTCGGGGAGTCCGGCGGGAGGAGCTCCTGCCAAGAATTATTGTTCGAAGAGAACAGCCAGGTGTCCCCGAACTCGTTCACCCCGAAATCGACTCCCCCGAAGAGGACCGTTCCACCGAGGACGGGATCGTAAGCGTAGGCGGCACCGAACCGGGGAGAGGGCCCATCGACGGTCGACCAGGTAGGACGGGGGGTTGAGCTGGCAGGCGCCGGGAATCCCGGGAGCGAGATCCCTTGCGGGAGAGGAGGGAGGAAGGGCATAGGTCGGGTCAGGCCGGACGAGGATAGTCCGTCCTGAGAGG
>JAKAYL010000004.1:0-40102 GCA_021809545.1 Thermoplasmata archaeon | reverse complement strand
CAGGGGGGCGATCCAGGAAGCGGGAAGGGGAAGATTCGAGGGGGCGGACGTGAGGCTGCCTGTGACGGTCACCGACAAGGGATGAGACACGTTGTGAGCACCGGAGGCATCGGTCACGAACACTACGAAGGTGTAGGTGCCGGGGGTCGACATCTGCAGAGACCATGACGAGGTGTTGGTCGAGGCGTTCGTCCCGTTCAACTGCCAGAGGTATCTGTACGGCGAAAGACCCCCGTTCACAACGGCGGTGAGCACGAGGGAGCCTCCGACAGGCACCGAGTTCGACGACGCCGACAACGACACCGTGAGGGTGGCTGCCTGCGGAGTTGGCCGTAGTGTGAGGTTGGCCGAGGCGTTCCGGCCGAGGCTGTCCGTGATGGTTACCGAGAAGCGGTACGATCCCGATCCGCGAGGGAGGAACGGGAGCACCGGCTCAATTCCCGGTACGGAGGTCCCGTTCAGGGACCAGGCGTACGAGAGAGGGGCCGAGCCTCCCGTAACGTTGGCGGTCAAGTTGAGGAGGACGCCGATGTGGGCGGGCTGGGGAGCGAAGGTCAGTGCCACCGAGGGTGCTGCAACGCCGAGGACCTCGAGGGAGGTCGTGTGTGCCACGGAAGCTCCCGTGGCATCGGTGACGGTCACCGTTGGAGAGAAGTTCCCCGCGGTGGTCGGACGGCAGCTCCACGAGGGGGCATCGACCGAGGCACATCCCCCAGGGAGTCCGGAATACCGGTAGTGATACGGGGCGGTCCCTCCCGAGACCGAGGCTTGGACGGACACGGACGAGCCCTCGGAGACCGGGGTGGGAGAGAAGGAGAAGCTCGAGAACGCAAGGGCGGGGTTGACCAGGACCGGGACAGGGGTTGCGTTCGTTATCCCCCAGAACGATGCGTTGACGAGGAGGGCAACGAAGGAAGTGCCCGGGGAAGTCGGAGTGCAGTTGAACGCGGGTTGATCGACCGGGGCACAGCCGGCGGGGAGGGAGGACCACGTGTAGTTCCGAGTTCCGAATCCTCCGTGGTTGGCAGAGGATAGGTTGACGGACTCCCCCAGATCGAGGACGCTCGGGGTAGGCTTCGCCGCCGCGGAGAGGTAGGGGAAGGTTGCGTTGCCGAACCACCCCCAGGTGTCGCCGAGGGCGGTCCCTCCCGAGCTTCCCCCGAAGAGGACCGTGCTGCCGTTCCAAGGGTCGTAGGCCATGGCCGCCCCCTCTCGGGCCGGCGGGGCCGAGCTGCCCACCGGAGTGGAGTTCCACTGGGTCCCGTTCCACAGCCAGGTCCCGTTGCGATCCGCCGTTCCATCCGAACCTCCAAAGAGGAGGAGCGTCTGGTCCGCGCTATCCCAGCCGAGGTCGGGGTAGGCGAGGCTCGGTGAGGGGCGGGTGGTGACGAGGCGCTTCCAATGCCCCCCTTGGAAGGCCCAGGTGTCGTTCATGGGAGAGGTCCCGTTGTACCCTCCGAAGAGCACGAGCCCCCCGCCTCCCGGGAGGACGGGGTCGTACGTCAAGGAGGCACCGGACCGCGGGGGCGGGGCCGACCCCACAGAGGCCGTGAGGTTCTGCCAAGTACCCCCAGCAAACACCCACGTATCGTTCAACAAGGTGGAGGATCCCTGGAGACCGCCGAAGAGCACCACCTGACCCGCGCTGCCGTCGTACGCCAAAGAGGCGTACCAGCGCGGAGAGGGGCTCACGCCGCCGACCGAGGTCCAGGCCCCGTCAGCATAGGTCCACGTGGTACCTGCGGAGCCGTCGAAGAGCACTACGTACCCATCCAAGGCGTCATAGGCCAGGGTATCGGAGCCGCTCGGCTCAGGGGAGAGGGAGAGACGGGGGGTAAGGTTGGTCCATACTCCCCCTTCGAACGTCCAGGTGTCGTTCAGGTATCCGGTGACCTGGGAACTGCCTCCCGTCAGGAGAACGTATCCGTCCCGCGCATCGTAGGCCATACCGGCACCCGAACGAGGGGAAGGGCCCGTGATTCCTGTGAAATTCGCCCACCCCCTAGGACTCGCCGGGATGGCGGGGTGAGGGTGAATATCGAGGACGACCGGGTTGGGAACAGCCGTCGAGGCCGGGGCCGCCAGGGATGCAGGGGCGAGGAGCAGGAGCAGGGCCATAGTCGCCGTCCAAGGTACGGGATTCATGGTGCCTTCTTGGGCTCCTCGCGCCGCGGCCACCACCAGGCCATGACGTTGGCGACCAGGAGGGCGCTGACACCAGCGAAGAGGAGGTACGCGTAGAGGTAGGAGGGAGAGGGGGAAGAGGTCACCTCGATCTGGAGGGAGCCTGCGACCACCGAGCCCGCCGCGTCGGAGACCATCACGGTGAACAAGTACGATCCGCGGGAAGCAAGAACGCAGGAGAAAGCCGAGGTGCCCGAGTTGGGGCACGAGGCACCCACAATGCCCCAGTGATAGGAGTAGGCGCCCTGGCCACCCGAGACCTCCACGGCCACTTGGACCGTGGATCCCGGAACCACGGTAAGGGAAGGTGTGGAGAGTCCGGTCAAGGAGAGGGGGGGAAGGACCTGGAGCGGGATCCCCGGGGCGCTCACGGAAGCCCCGCTAGAATCGTTCACGGTAAGGCCGACCGTGAAGTTGCCGGCGGCTGCGGGGGTGCAGTTGAGGAGGGGGGCATTCCCGGACGCGCAGCCCGGAGGGAGACCCGTCCAAGTATAGGTATCCCCGCCCGAACCGCCCGTGACATTGGAGGAAACGGAGACCGCGTGCCCGGCCTCGACCACAGCGGAGGAAGAGGTTAGCGCAGTAAGGTTGAGCGGCGGGCTCACCCGGAACGAGAGGACCGGGCTAGAGGCGCTGAGACCCCGGGCATCGATCACCGTCAACTGTACGGGGTAGACCCCGGCCTGGGTAGGCGCGCATGTAAGGGTGGGGGAATCCTGAGAGGCGCATCCCGGGGGAAGCCCGCTCCATTGGTAGTGGAGCGGCGAGGTGGCGTAGAGCGCGGAGCCTTGGAAGGTCACAGGGATACCGGCGTCCGTCCCGTTCGGGGTGGACTGAAGGGGGGAGACCCCCAGCACGGGGACGAAGGCCGTCGTCAGGTTGCGCCAGGGGGCCGACCCGTTCCCGCTCTGGGTCTCCCCCACCACAGTGGCGAGACCGTCGGCGACGGTGACCCCGGCGTGGATCACATGTGCCCAGGGGAGGAACTCGAGGTAGACGGACCCCTGGTCTCCGGTAAGATAGACACCGACTCCGTTCCCGGAGGAGGCGGCCACCACGAAATCCCCTCCTGACGGGGCCACCTGGATCTCGGAGACGTTCTCCCCGAGGGTCAGATTTCCGAGGTATCGCCCGGAGGCCGGGGAGTAGATGCGCACGAGGGACTGGGTGGCATTGCGCTCGAGGAGCGCCAGCACACCGGGAGTTCCAGGCACCGAGGCGACCCCCGTGAGGTTGTACCCGGGGACGAGCGGGACGGACCAGGGGGACGATTGGGCCAGATTCAGGACCGAGTAGCTTCCGTCGAAGTTCTGAAGACCGACCAGCCCGCTCGAGCAATCGAACGAGACGATGCGATCCGCGGCCGGGACGCTCTCGTTCGCGAGGACGATCCCATCCGCAAGGTCATACTCGACGATCTGCGCATTCCTTCCAAAGAAGGTGGGTTGGTCGAGGTAGACCACGCGGGTATCGCTTCCGCAGGAGTTCGCCGCGTAGGACTCGGGGTATCCCCAGGTGGAGATCGTGCGGACCGGAGTCCACTGCCCGGAGGTTGACAGGGAGGAGGTCTGGAGGAGGAAGTGCCCGAAACCGGAGGGGGACGTGACGGAGGTCTGCGCGTTAGGGAGGGCACCCCAGAGGGCAAGGAGTGAGCCGCCCGGAAGGGAGGCCAGGCGAGGCGAGAAAGTGATCTCGCCCGCGGTAGAGGGCGGGGCGGAGACGTTGACCGTGCGGCCCGAGGGGTCGATCCTCAGGAGACCCAAGTTCAGGCCCTGCTGACGGGAACGAGAGACGTTGTCTGAGTCATAGAGGACGTAGGTCCCATTTGGCCCTGCCGCAGTGGCGTAGGTACCCCCTGGGTAAACATCGTTCAGAAGAGTGCCATTCCAAGCCCCCGGGGACCAGGCCACAGACTGGTAGCCGGAGACATTGTAGTACCGCGGCCCCGGGGTGAATGTGTAGTTGCCCGACCCACTTTGGGGTCCGGGGATGGCCCCCGGCGTGGGATTACCCTCTTGGAAGAGGGTCCCAGACCACAAGGTATCCGACCAAGAGAGGAAGAGCGCCGAGATCGTAACTCCAATGGAGGCATTCAAGATCATTCCTCGGAGGAAGGACCCTACGGACTGGAGATAGATCGTGAACGTGAGTGAGCCCCCGATGGACACGCTGGCGATCCCGATGCTGAGCCCCACGGCCACGCTCACCCCGAGGGAGATCATTGCCTCCACCTTGGCGACGGCCGCGCGGAGAACCCCTAAGAAGGGAGGAGCCGTGGGATTCTCGTTCCACCAAATGGATAATCCCACCCCCAGCGTGAAGGTGATGATCAGGGCGATGCCCACGTAGCCTAAGGGCCCGAGCGAAAACCCGAAGACCGGGATATTGAAGGTCGCCGTGGCGGTGATGGTGACCGAGACCGAGAGGTTGACCAGGACCAGGTCCGCCACGCCGGTGGGACCGGACATGCTCTGCATGATCTGCCACTTCCCTTGCGCGGACACCGTGGGAGTGATGGAGATGGGAAGCCCGGTCAGCTTGATCTTGTTGAGGGAGAACGATCCCGAGATGGTGACCGAGCCGGAAGAGGTGGCGGTCAGTTTGATGGTGACCGGGGGAATGAGACTCGCCGCTCCGTCCAGGGGTTTGGGAAGGATCGCCCCCAGGGCAGAACTGAAGTCGAGCTTGATCGCGGCGGTGATCGACCAAGTATCGTTGAAAGGGCCTGTTCCGGTGCCGGCGGTCGTTATGGTGACCTTGCCGGTGGCTACCAGGGCAGGAATGGTGTTCCAAAGCGTGGTGAGAAGGCCGTCCGGTTCGATGACTCCGAACTCGCCCTTGTTCCCGATGGGGAAATAGGGCAACTGGTGATTCCCGTAGGTGGCATTGAGTTGCAACACCGTGTGGATGGTGGCGCAGGCGAAGCTCACCTGGAATTCGATCTCGTCCGTGAGGGTCAGGTACTGGATGGTGCTCGGGTCCAGATGGACCTCGAACCCGTTCTGTCCGTCGACCGTGACGGTACTGACGGGAAGGGATTGGCCCTCCGCCGTCAGATACGCTTGCACCCCGCCCGGCGTCGGGAACCAGGCACCGGGGCTGCTATAGCTCGAAGCGTTGGCCCAGACGACCAACCCGAGGTTGTCCCCGGTGTTGGGTCCGAATCCGTTTCCCAAGAGCCCCAGGGCGATCAGGTTCTGGTACATCACGGGGTACTGATCGTAGAAGTGGGCGACCAACGGGGTGGGATCCACCTCGACAGGGGCCCACCCCGAGGAACCTTGTTCCCCGGAGGTATCCGTGACCGTGACATCGATGTTGTAGAGGTTCGCTGTGGGGCTGGCGCAGGTAGCGGAGAGGACGGGGACGCAGAAGGCCTGGTTCGGCCGGGTTCCGGGGGTCGGGGTTCCGCACCCTATCGGGTAGCTCCCATTCTCCCAGCTCCGATTATAATAGGTGTAGTGTCCCGATCCTCCGATCACCGTGACGTTGAGCCACAACGTCGAGCCCTCCCGGACCGGGTCAGGGTCGGAGTAGATCTCGGGAGTCACGGGGAGCCAAAACCTCCACGTGTCCGAGTACGTACAGCCCGAACAGATCTTCATCGTGAATCCCCCAAAGAGAATGATGCAGCCGTGCGCCGGGGTGCCCCCGCCACAGTCCGAGGTCTTCGGGTCGTAGACCTCGAGGGGGTCGATCCGGGCGCCGGGACTCGGCTTCGTTCCCGTGCTAAGGCCTGCGAGCGCCGTGACATCGATCCAGGCATTCGCGGTCGGGGAGAGGGTGTCCCCCAGGAAGGAATACGTCGTATTGGTCTCTGCGTTGTTCACATCGCCCCCGAAGCCCAGGACAAAATCGTTCGCCGCATCGAACGCCATCCCGATTCCGACGACGCTGCTCAGATTGTCGACACAGTTGGGAATCCCTCCACACCCCGCAGAGAGGGGGTACCACATGGGATAGCCATACTGCGTCGTCAAGATCATGTAGTGAGAGCCCGGGATGAAGCCCTCGCCCCAATACCACGCCACGGATTCCCGCAGAAGGACCGTGTGGAGGATAGGATCGTAGATCGTCTGGGGTCGGCTCAGGAACCAGAGGTTGTAGGGGGACTCCCCGACAAGGTAGTTGTTCGTGTAAGGGGTCGAATCGTCCCAACCATAGTAGGGAAGGTACTCCCAGGTGGTCACACCGCTGGAGTCGCAGGGGCTGGCACACGAGTAGTTGGCTGTTATACCCCCGACCGCGAGGAGGCAGCCCGTCATGTTCCCGCTGCTGGTGAAGGGGCAGGTGGATACGTTGGCATCGAAGACCAGGGAAAGGGCCTGGAGCGGGGGCATCGCGGGGTGCCCGCTGACCGGGGCCGTCATGGTCTTGAGGGTCACATTGGTCCACACCTTGTTGTAATACTGCCATTCGAACTCGGTGGTCGCGTTGGGCCTCCCTTCCAAGAGGACGACACATCCTGTGCCCACACCCACGAAACAGGCGGTGGGGTCCGGAGAGAACACCAGCGAGGAATAGTTGTAGAGGGAAGGGGTGGGGATGGAAAGGTTGACCCAGGTGGTCCCGTTTAGGATCCACGTGGAGTTCAGGGGGCTGCCGTAGTCCCAGGTCACGATCATCGTGTAGTTGTCGGCGGCGTCAAAGACCATGTTGGAGTCTTGGAGATCGGACCCGTAGCTGTGGCCGTTCGGCGCAGTGTTGGTCACGAGCTGCCAGGGAGGGGCCGTAGCTCCGAGGGGAGCACCCACCCCTTGCACGCCCGGGCACATCGGAATCCAGCTCGAGGGAACCTGGCACGAGGACCCGGCTCTCCGCGCAAGGTGGGCTGGGGCAGTGGAACTGGGATGGGATGCCGCGGGGCTCTTCGTCTGGGGGACGGGGCTCCCCTCCACCGGTGCGATGAGATCGGAGGATAAGAGAATGGCAATGGCTAAGAGGGCGATGAAAACCGTGCGACGGGCCATAGTGGGCGTCACCCCGGGGCGGACCATGTGTTGATTAAACCGCCACCGACCAAGCAGCAGATAAAGCTATGGCCACCCCCCCCAGATGGGTGCCAACCCCCTTTCGCTCCTGCTCCGAGGAGATTCCCAGTCCCCACTCGGTGAGACCCCTCCTTGTCAAGCAAAGCCGTTATTTCCCCATCCACCTACGGAATCTTCGTGTCGGAAGTCAAGACCACCGCGGCCAAGATGCCGAAGGATGCGAGGGAGTTCGTACCTCCGGGCGTCCTGTTCCAGACGCACCTCAACCAGCTCCTGGAAGGGCTCCGAGGGAAGGGGCTCTCGCGCGAGGAGGCGATCGCTTCCCTCTTCCCTGGGACCATCCTCCCTGTAGAGACGTACGAGGATGTGCTTACCACCCTCTTTTCCCGATCCCACCTCATCCTCTTCGGCCCCTCGGGCAGCGGGAAGACCAACCTTGCCAAGGACCTGTGGGACCTCTTCCCGAAGGAGCACTGGGTCGTTGACGGCTGTCCCCTTCTCGACCACCCTGCGAGCCTTTTCGACGAGGCGACCTTCGACAGTAACCCGCCCTGCCCCATCTGCGTGCGGCGCTTCTCTCCCGATGGCTCTGCGGAGGCTTTCGATCCCAAGGCCATCGCCCCAGAGAAGATCCCGGTGAAGATGGCCCACCTGCGGGAGGGTTTCGGATTCGCACGGCTTCAAGGTTCCTCGGAGGTCTTCCCCGACCACCTGACGGGGAACATCAACCTCGTCAAGCTCGAGGAGCTGGGCGACCCGATGAACCCACTCGTGCTCGAGCCGGGAAAACTGCTCCAGGCGAACCGGGGCTTCCTCCTCGTGGACGAGATCGGCAAGCTTCCCCTCGGGACCCAGAACGTTCTGCTCCAGGCACTTCAGGAGGGGACGGTCACTCCGGCGAAGTCCCGGGAGAGCTTCCCTTCCCGCTTCATCGCGGTGTGTACGTCGAACCTTTCGGACCTGGACAACATCAACGACCCGCTCTCCGACCGTCTGACGAGCGTCCATGTCGAGTTCAACAAGCTCCACCGACGCAACCGGCGCATCGTGGAACTGGCTCGGGCGAAGGCTCCTGCCTTCTTCCTTCCCGTCCCGCTGCTCGACACCGGCGTGCGCATGATCGAGCTCTGGCGGCTGAAGATGGCCGACGACAACCCGGACGTGGGCGAGGTCGGCAGCAACCGGACGATGATCGACATTGCGTCGCGAACGGAAGCCTATGCCGAGCTCCGGGGTCACCCGATCCCGACCTACGATGACCTCAAGGCCGGCCTTCTCCACGGGATGCGGGGACGTATCCGCGCCCGGAGCGGCGATTCCTTCGACCAGAACAGTCACCTAGTGGAGGACTTCGTTTCGAAGAATCTGGAAGACCTCGCGAAGCGCTCCGCCACGTCCTTCTGGTGCAACTTCTTCCGGGGCCCCCTCGGAGGAAACCAGAAGGAGGGCGAGGCAGTGGTCGCCGAGGGACGCAGGCTCTCCAAGGACAATGACCTCCGCTCCCGAGTGGCCAAGGGAGAGAGCCTCTTCGAGAATTTCCAGAAGTTCAGCCGCCATGTGACGGAGCGAGGAGGCATTCCCGAAGGATTCCCCGCGCTCGAGGCTGCGATCGCCACCTTCGATCTCTTGGACCGGTTCTCGCTCTTCCGTTGTGAAGAGGGAACCGAAGCCGACTGAGCGCAAACCCGTTCGGGGATGGCATCCCGCGGCGACTCCCGCACCACACCCGTTATCTAGCTCGGTCGCTACGTGAGGAAGAGGTGTTTGTGAGCGGTCCCACATCGGCCTCCCGAAAACCTCCCAAGACCCGCGCGTCCCGAACCCCGGGAGGAGCGTCCCCCCTTCCCTCCCCTCCGCAAACGGTCCGATTCACTCTTCCGAACGGTTTGGAGACGATCCTCATCCCCCTGCCGGACGCAGAGATCGTCTCCTCCTGGGTCTGGTACCGGATCGGCTCTTCCCACGAGCACCCCGGGGTCACGGGCGCGGCCCATTGGCTCGAACACATGCTCTTCAAGGGGACCCGGAGCTACGGGGTCGGAGAGATCGACCGGGCGATCATCGGGGTCGGGGGGAACCTGAACGCCTTCACAGATCTCGATTTCACCGCCTACATCACCGTGGTCCCCCGACAGAGCGCGCTACTGCCGCTCGCCATCGAATCCGAGCGGATGACCGGCGCCACCCTCCCTGCGGAGGAACTCGACAAAGAGCGCAACGTGGTCCTCTCGGAGCGGGATATGAACGAGAACACTCCCGAGTTCCGGATGGAGGAGGAGCTCTTCGAACTCGCCTTCCGGGTGCACCCCTATCGCTGGAATACCCTCGGGTACGCCGCGGACATCCAATCGATGGACCGGGAGAAGCTCGTCGAGTTCTATCAGGAGCACTACGGGCCGGCCAACGCGACCCTGGTGCTCTCCGGGGGTTTCGACCCTGTTCAGATACGCACCGAGATCGAGGCCCGGTTCGGTGGCATCGAGAACCGAGCGGCCACCCCTCCTCCGCTCGGTGCCGAGCCCCCCCAACGGGCGGACCGGACTTCAACGCTCGTGGGTCCGGGATCCTCGGCCATGGTGCGGATGGCCTGGCACGCACCCGAGGTGCGCTCGGATCAGGCCCATCTCGCCCTGCTCCTCGGGGCGATCTTGGGCGGCGAGGCCCAGCTCTACACACCCGGGTACACGTGGGGTCGCTCGAAGGAGCACCCCTCCTCGCTGCTCTACCGGGACTTGGTCGACACCAACCTCGCGGTGAGCGCCGGATGCGACTGGCAAGCCTCGGTCTGCCCCGGGCTCTTCTCGATCCATGCCCGGGCCTCCCCTCGAAAACCGGTGGAGAGACTGGAGGAGGCGATCCGCTCCGTGGTCGAGAAGGTGCGGTCCCGAGGATTCACCGCGGAGGACCTTCGAGAGGCCAAACAGAAGTTCCTGGTGAACGCCGGGACCGTCTGGTCGGGAACCACCATGGTGGCGTTCCGCTTCGGCTATTTCCGTTCCCTGGGCAGCCTCGAACTCGAGCAGGCACTCCTCCAGAAGGTCCTCTCCGCCCGGAGGGAGACAGTGAATGCCTTTGCGAAGGAGCTGCTGGCCACGGGAAGCACCCTCGTGCGATATCTGCCGGAGGAACCGGAGTGAGCGACGAAACGCCCGCCTTCCGACCCGAGGCGCTGGAATTGGCCGAGCGATTGGCGGAGCCCCGACTGGGGCCGTACCCCGTTCCGCACTTCGACGGCCATTCGCTACCGAACGCGGGGGTCTCCGCCTTTGCGATGGCCGGGGGGAAGAACCGGCAGGGGCTCCTCCCAGAACTGGCCCCGGAGTACCTCAGAGACAAGGACGCGCGGACCGCGGTCGTCTTCCTGGTCGACTCCTTCGGCTGGAACCTGTTGCGCCAAGCGGTCCGCGACGCCGAGAGCTCGATCGAGCGATCGCTCCTGGCGGGCATCGCGTCCTGTGCGATGCCGATGACGACCGTCTTCCCCTCCACGACTTCCTCCGCCCTCGTGTCCCTTTCCACGGGCACCGCCCCCGGCACCCACGGGATCGTCGGGCACACCGAATATCTCCCGGCCTGGGGAGCCGTTCTCAACATGCTGCGGATCGCCCCTTCCTGGGGGGGGCCCCGGGACCTCGCCGCGGGCAAGGGGTTCCGCCCTGCGGACCTCGTGACCGTTCCCACGCTCTTCCGCCGCGGCCTCGAGTCCACCGCGCTCACCAAGCTCGACTTCGAAGGAACGGCCTTTACTCGGCTCCTGTACGAGGGAGCGGCCTTCCAGGGCTACCTCTCCCTCTCCGACCTGGAACTCCATCTCCGGAAGCTCCTCACTCAACCCCCAGCCCGAAGGCCCCGGCTCCTGTGGGTCTACTGGGACCTTCTGGATGCGGTCCACCACCTCAACGGCCCCCTCGATGCCCTTGCCCTCAGCGAGCTCACCCACCTGTTCGCCTCTCTGGTCTCAGTGGCTCGCAAGATGAGCCCGCAGGAACGGGAGGGGATCTCTGTCTTTGTCACCGGGGACCATGGTCAGATGCACCTGTCCCCCGATTTGGCCCGCTCTGCGCACGGTGATGCTGCGCTCATGTCGCTTCTCCATCGTCCCCCGTCGGGGGAGAAACGGGCCGCCTTCCTCGAAGCCGGGCGAGGGAAGGCCCCTGAGCTGAGGGCCTACCTCCGGGCCTACGAGAAGGAAGGGTGGAGCTGCTTTCCCGTATCCGAGATCTTGGAGAAGGGGGTGCTCGGCCCGTCGCCTCTCCACCCGGAACTCAAGGACCGATTGGGGGACTTCCTCCTGCTACCTCCGGAGGGAGCCACGCTCTTCTATCGGCCGCCGGGTTCCCGGGGGGGAGAGGAGCACTTCCTCCACGGGAACCACGGCGGGCTCACCCAGGAAGAGTTGTTGGTCCCGCTCGTCTCGACTTCGCTCGACGGGTTGGCACGGTGGTTGCCATGACGAGCCTCCTCGATATCCGAAGGGAGGAGCTCCGGAAGGGAATTCCCCTCTACTTCCAATCCTCACCTCCCAGCTCACAGATCTCGGTCATCTCGTGGATCTCCCCCTCAGGCTCGGGGAGCGACCCCCGCGGCAAGGAAGGTCTGGTCGCCCTCACCGGACGGCTTCTGAAGTCCGGCACCCGTCGCTCTACGAAGAGGGAACTGGCACGGACCCTGGACCGGATGGCCGCCATCCTTTCCGTCGAAGTGGATGCGGACGGGATCACGGTGGAGATCCGGGGCCCGACCTCCGTCGAGAACCGGATGATGGGCATCCTGTTCGAGGTGGTGACGGAACCTGCCTTCCCCTCCTTGGAACTCGAGCGCGGGCGGAGCCAGATGATCGAGCGGCTGAAGCGAGAACTCTCGCAACCCTCGAGCCTGGCGGAGCGGCGTTTCATGGAGACACTTTACCCCGAAGGGCACCCGTACCATCACGGCCCGATGGGGAGCCTCCGCGCGGTCTCTCGGATCACGGCTTCCCAAGTTCGGGACTTCCACCGCAGGCATTTCGTGCAGGGCGGGACAAAGATCGTGGTGACCTCCTCTCGCGCCTTCCCGGAGGTTGCCCGAGACCTAGAAGCCAACTTGGAGAGGCACCCTCTTCGGGAGGGGACTCCCCCTCCGCCGAGGGCCCTTGCTCGGATGCCCTCGAGGAAAGGAGAAGTGCTCCATCTAAAAGTCCCCGGATCACAGCAAGTGAGCATCCTGGCAGGGGGAACCGCACCCGCCATTCACGATCCATCCCGGGCCACGTTGGAGCTCGCCCACGAGGTCTTGGGCTCCCGTCCCGTCCTTTCCCGGTTATTCCAGGTGGTCCGCGAGCAAAACGGGCTTGCCTATTACGCCGACAGCAGCTTGCACATGCTCCGGGACGGAGGGTATTGGCTGGCCTCGGCCGGCACTGCAACCGCCACCTCCCGGAGGGTGGGTGAGCTTCTCCTGAAGGAGATCCGGCGCCTGGCGGAAGAAGAGATCCGATCGAGCGAACTCGAGGCCATACGCAACAGTCTCATCGGGAGCTTCCCGCTCCTGACCGACTCGCCGGACATGGCCCATTCCCTGGTGCAGGAGATCGCGCTCTACGACCTTCCCACGGATCACTTCCTGCGGATGCCTGAGATCCTCCGGGGGATCACCGCCACGGAGCTCCGCCGTGTTGTGTCCGAGAAAATGCAGGGATGGAAGAGCCCGCTCCTGGTCTACGCCGGGCCGAAGGGCGATTCCGATGGAACCGCGGCCCGATGAACTCACTGTTCGAAAGCTCCGAGCATCTCGTGGAGGCGGGCCAGCACCCGGAGGCACGCAAGGCCCTCCTCACGGCCCTTTCCGAAGCGATCGCAGGGGCCGACGCCTACGCTGCGGTGCGGTCGGCCGTGAACCGGGAGGGCGAGAACCTCCGGGTGGGAAACCTCTTCACGCACATCTCCCGCGTCCGGGAGATCGCGTTCGTCGCCGCGGGGCATGCCGCCCTTCCAATGGCGAGCGCCCTGGTCGCGGCTCTCGGGGACTCGGTCACCCAGGGTCTCGTGCTCACCTCGGTAGGGGAAGCACCGGACCTTCCTTTCCAGATCCGCCGGGTGACGGAGGCAACCCTTCCCAGTTCGGAGGGTTCTCTCGCAGCGACCGAAGCCCTCGAACTGGCCTCCGGGCTGAAGACGGGCGACCTCTTCCTCCCGCTCTTGTCACCAGGTTCGCTGGGCATGATGGCTACCCCTGAAGAGGGAGTCACTCTCGAGGTCCTCCGTACGGAGGTTTCCCGTGCCCTGACGTCCGACCCTTCGGGCCCTCTTTCCTCCGAGGTCGCGGGCGCCCTTTCCCGTGCCCAAGGGGGAAAGCTGGCGGGCGCGGCGGGACAGGCCACTGTGGAAGCCCTGGTCGTGGAACGAGGCGAAGGGGCGGCCTGGATAGGAGGAGGGCCGGCCTCCCGTCCCGCCTCGGGCTCGGGCGGGCACGTCCGGAGTTTCCTCGAAGAGAGCGGTACATGGCAGCGATTGCCCTCACCCCTCAAGGAGCGGATCGAGGGCGGGGAACGCCTCCAGGAACGTGCCCCGAGAGGGGTCCACGTAGTGTCCATCGAAGGGCCACGGGAAGCCCTGGAGTCGGCGGGGGCCGCGTGTGGGCAGGCGAAGCACCGCCCGACATTGCTCTGGGTCCACGACACGTCCCCACCCGGGACGGTGGCCCACCGTTTTGTGAAGGAGGCCGAGACCGCTCTCCGACGACCCCTCCCCAAGGGTTTCCGAGGAAACGCGGCCCTCGCTGGGCTCACCTTGGGGCTTCCCGAGGGAGTCGTGCGGGAAGAACCGCTGCGGGAGTTCCTCGAGACCGCCCGCCGGGAGCTCCGGCGCCGGGATGTCACGATCGCCCTGCTACAGACGGCCGGTTCGGTGGGAAGCGGGAAAGAGATGTGCGTAGGAATGGTGGATGCCGAGAGCGCTCCGGCCTATTCCTCCATGCGAGGAGGCTTTACGGATGTGGGAACCATTGCGGTCGCCTGGAAAACCGTGACACCGGGCCCCAACACCTAAGGTTTCAAGGTACGGAAAAGGGAACGTACGTAAGGTTGGGGGTGTTTTCGGCCTCACCCGTGCATGTGAGGTTTTATACCTTTCGCTGTGATATATCTCTACTGCCCACCATGGCCGACGCCTCTTCCCACGGTAACACAGTCCCCACGGTGTCCTCGGGGTATTCACGGGAGGTAGCCATTTCTCGCCTGGTTCAGAAGTTGGGACTCTCCCCTCACCAGGGAGAACGGCTCTTCGACGCCGGGCTTGTCACCCCCGAAGATGTGCGCGCGGCTCCCGACGACCGGCTCAAGGCGGCCGGACTTTCCGAGGAGGACATCGGCAACATCCGGGGCGGGACTCCGATGGCGGGCGGCGTCAGCGATGACCTGCTGGAGAAATGGCTTGAGAACCGGGCGCGGACGAGCCGCCGCAGCCGGTCGTCCCGAGGGGCGGCGACGGCCGCGGCCCAAGAAGCGGCCGGTAACGATGACAGTTTCCGACGTTGGGTCGCCGGCGATGACAGTGCTTTTGCCTCTTGGCTCAAGCCCCAGCCGAAGGACGCACCCCCCGAGCCCGCAGTCCCTGCCGAAGCCCCCAAGGGTCCCGATGCGGCCCCTGCTCCCCCAAAGGAGGGAGGGACCGTGGAACCCTCTGCCGCACCTCAAACTCAACCCTCCTCCGAGGCATCCCCAACAACCCCTGGCGCGGCCCTGCCCGCACCGGAACTCTCACCGATCGGTGCGAAGGATGAGGAATTTGCGACCTGGTTGAAGACGGTGACCGAGGTCCTCCGCACCAAGGACGGAGCCGCGGACATCGAGAGTTTGGAAAAGGTTGGCGAGCGCTACGCCGCAGATCTCCGCACCCTGAAGGAAAACCTCGCACACATGGCCGACACGCTGATGCAGGTGCGGAAGGGGGCGGTCGCCCAGATCAAGTTCGTCCGGACCAAGGAGATCCGGCTCAGGGAAGAAGCGGTTGCTGCCAAGGAGGCGGAGATCGCCTCCCTCCGGGACCAGCTCGAGGACCTCAAGACCCGGGGAGGCCCTGCGACCGGCGGGGACCGGTCCAAAGAGGGTAAAGGCAAACCCGTCCCGAGCTCGATCGCCACCATGATGGAAGGCGTCCGGGCGCGCGAGAAGATCCTCTCATTGAAGGAGCAGGAGCTCCAGGCCAAGGATGAGGAGCTGCGGCTCAAGCTCAACGAGGCGGAGAAACTGAAGAACCCGCTCCAACTCCGGGAGCAGGAGATTTCCAAATGGGAACAGGACCTTCGGATCAAGGACGAGCAACTGAAGCTCCAGATGCGGAAGCTCGAGGCGGACCGAAAGGCCACCCAGGACCCCCAGACCCTAGAGAAGCTCCGGAAGATCGAGGACCTCGAATCCGAGATCTCGCGAAAGGAGAGCGATATCAAGGCGAAGGAGAACTACCTCCTTCAACGTCTCGAGGAACTCCAAGGCAAGGAGCGGCAGGTCGTCGACCTCGAGGTCGAGAAACAGGAGACGGACTTCGCCCGGGAGACCAAGGCCGAGCGGGCGAAGACCGGTGTGCGGCGACTGGACGATCTCCTCATCGGGGGGCTTCCGATCGGTTGCAACGTGCTCATCAACGGCTCCAAGCACACAGGAAAGGAAGTGCTGGCCATGTACCTGGTGGCCGAGGGACTCCGTCGCATGGTCCCGGCCCTTTGGGTCCTGACCGACACCGACCCGGAGACGATCCGGGCGGGGATGACCGCCATCCTCCCCACGTACCTCGAGTACGAACGGCGGGGCCTCGTGCGGTACATCGATCTTTACTCGATGAACCTGGGGATCACCACTTCGGACGAGTACGTGACCCTCATCTCGATCACCGAGCCGGGAGCCTTGGAGAAGCTTTCCCAGGCCACCGAGACACAAGCCCAGAAGTTCCTCGAGAAGTCCAAATACTACCGCCTGATCTTCCAGACGATCAGCACGGCCACGGCGCAGCTTGAGATCCCGGCGATGATGCGTTTCCTGCAACCCTACGCGGGCAAGCGCCGGAGGGAGAAGGCGGTGAGCTACTTCCTCGTCGAGACGGGAATGCACGAGGAGGGCGATATCGACTTCCTCGGTCACCTCATGGACGGCTCGATCGAGCTCAAGGTGGAGCAGATGAAGACCTTCCTCTCCGTGAAAGGGATTCTGGACTCCGTGCAATCCCGGGCGTGGATCAGCTATACCTTTTCGAAGACGACGTTTGAGATGGGATCGTTCTCCCTCGACCATATTCGGTAGGCCGCTCGTGAGGAAGGACAGTATCCGCAAGCAGCTCAAGCGACTGCGAATCTCCAAGGCCCAAACTCCCCCACCGGGAGAGAAGTGGACATATTCCGACCAGGCGATCTCGAGCATCCTCGGGGACATGAAGGCTCGCCAGAAGCTGGCCGAGCAACTGGAAGAAGCGTTGGCTACCTTGCCCCCCCCGGGGGAGAGGGTTCCGCCGAAGAACACAGCGAACTACCGCTGGGGGGAACTCGTACGGAGGGAGGAACGGATACTCCGGCTCGAACGCTCCCTCCAGGAGCGGGAGGAGCACCTGAGGGCCGAGTTGGAGCGGATGGAGAACTTCCGGGCCGAGACCAAAGATGTCGCCATCCTGGAGAAGCTCCAGAAGATGAACGAGCAGATCGCAAAGCTGGCGGTGGCGACCCCCTCCCCAGCCGCTCCCGGACCCTCAAAGCTCTCGGGACCCCGCGGATCTGAGGGAGACCTCTCCAACGATTCCATCGAAGGGGGCGCTCTCCTGCCGACCAAGCCCGCCGGGGTGGAGACCGGGCGGGATTCCACGGGGGTTCCCCGATTGGACGATCTGCTGCAAGGGGGGCTCCCGCTCGGATGCAACATCCTGTTGAACGGGTCCCGCCACATGGGGAACGACGTCCTTGCCCGTTTCCTTGTGGCGGCGGGCCTCCGCCGCTCGATCCCCGCCATCTGGGTCTTGACCGACCGGGACCGGAGCACTTTGCGGGAGTCGATGATCGCGATCCTGCCCGAGTACCCCGAGTTCGAGGCCCAGGGGCTCGTGAGCTACGTGGACCTCTACTCGACCCGGATCGGCCGCGCCGAGCTGGAAGAGAACGTGGTCCACATCTCCGTCACGGAGACCGAAGCCCTCGAGAAGCTCGGCATAGTGGTCCGGGACCTCGCGTCCGTGCACCTTAAGCGGGCGCCGTACTACCACCTCGTCTTCCAATCGGTCAGCACGCTGACCGCCTCCATGGACTCCCAGGCGATCCTGAGGTTCCTGCTCCCCTTCACGGGGATGCGCCTCAAGGAGCGGGCCATCGCCTACTACGTGGTGGAGGCCGGCACGGCCCAGCCCGGAGAGATCGAACTGCTGGAGAATATGATGGAAGGAGCCATCCTGTTCAAGACCGAGGGGACCAAGACATTCCTCTCCGTGAAAGGGATCGTGGACGAGGTCCGCTCTCGTTCCTGGATCAGCTACTCCTTCTCACGTACTCAGTTCAACTTGGGTTCCTTCTCGCTCACACATATCCGCTGAGAGCGCTTATATACGCACGGAGAGTTCGAATTTTCGCCAGGCTTGGCCGGGGGGTTAGGCGTCCCCTTATACACCAAAATCGTCTTCAGTGGGGGCGAGAGTCCGGGGCGGCGTAACGCGATGAAGGTTGCCAGTCAGAAAATTCGGTGACAATCCCGACCCTTCGGGCCGGCTGCACCGTGACGGGTTTCCGGAGGGAAACCCTAGCGGTTATCCATTGCGGGAACCAGGCGAGGTCCTGACGGGAGCAGCCCTACCGTGACATACCGGCGCTGAAGGAAAACCGGGATCGAGAATGCTGGCTGGAACACAACCTCCACTGCGGTGCGTCCACCCGGACGGCCTGGTACCCTGCCCTCCCTTCGGAGGACGGGAAGGGTTCTGCCTCCCCCAGGTTCGGGGGAGGACCGGGACGAAGTCGACGGAGACGCTCGCCTAAGCGAACATTCCCACGGCTTCTCGCTTGACGTCCTCGTCCCCCATGACCTTCTCGACGGCTCGCTCGAAGTCGGCCTGGGTGACGAAATCGCGCTCTTCCCGTATGGCGTTCATGCCCGCCTCGGTGCAGATCGACTTGATGTCCGCGCCGGTCGCGCCCTCGGCGCGCTGGGCGATGACTTCCATGTCGACCTCGCCCTTGAGGTTCATGGGCCGGAGGTGGATCTTCAGGATGTCGACGCGGGCCGGATACGCGGGCACAGGAACCTCGACGATCCGGTCGAACCGGCCGGGCCGGAGCAGGGCTTCGTCCAGGATGTCGGGACGGTTGGTGGCGGCGATGATCTTGACGTTCGTGGGAGGCTCGAAGCCATCCATCTCGGCCAGGAGCTGCATCAGCGTCCGCTGGACCTCGCGGTCCCCGCTGGTCGCCACGTCGAGGCGCTTGGCGCCGATGGCATCGACCTCGTCGATGAAGATGATGCTGGGGGCCTTCTCCTTTGCCATCTCGAAGAGTTCCCGGACCAGGCGGGCTCCCTCTCCAATGTACTTCTGCACGAGCTCGCTGCCGACGAGTCGGATGAAGGTCGCGTTGGTGTGGTGCGCCACCGCCTTCGCCACCAGGGTCTTCCCAGTGCCGGGAGGGCCGATGAGGAGCACTCCCTTCGGGGGGACGACCCCGACCTTCCGGTAGAGCTCGCCGCGCAGGAGCGGGTACTCGACCGCCTCCCGAACCTCCCGCAGCTGCTCCTCCAGACCACCCACGTCTTCGTAGGTGACGTTGGGACGGACGATGATCTCACTGGCCGTGACCAAGGGATCCACCGAGGGAGGGAGGACGCCCATCACGGCAAGGGTCTGCTTGTTCAGCGCAACCCGGGAACCGAGGGTGAGCTTTCCCGTCTCGACATTCTCCGCCGAGTTCACGACGAAGTCCGGGCCCGTGGAGCTCTTCACTACCACCCGGCCATCGCTCAGGACATCGCGGACCGTTCCGACGATGAGGGGAGGATAGCGCAGGCGCTCCAGCTCGGATTTCACGCGCTTGTTCTCTCGCTGGAGACGCAGGATCTCGCTCTCCATGTACTGTCGCTCGCTCTCGACGCGCTTGATGGCTTCTGCGAGCTGCAGATTCCTCAGCTCGAGAAACTCGCGTCGGGAGTACACATCGTCTCCGGGCGTTGTTCCTTCGTCGGTCATGACCGTTAGTCTGTCCTAAGATAAGTACGCCTCGGTATATAAGGGCAGTAAGAGACTACGATGGGGAACTCTCCTACGGTGGCTCGCGCGTTCGCCCCGGGGCACGTGACCGGCCTCTTTGTCCCTGAGACGCTTGGAAAAGAGAAGCTGACGTGGGGGTCCCGGGGGGCGGGCCTCGTGCTCGACCGGGGGGTGCTTGCCACGGCCCGCCGAACGAGCGGGGCGGACGGTTTGAAACTTCGCTCCCCGGCCGGAGCGCACGCCCTCACGATCACGGAGCGGGCACTGTCGGCACTCCTCCAAGAGGTTCCCGGGGCTGGAGGGCTGGAAGTGGAAATTGTCCACGACCTCCCCATTTCCCGTGGACTCGGCATGAGCGCAGCGGGGACCCTGGCCGCCACGATGGCCGCGGCACGCGTCCTGGGCTTGCCTGAAACCTCCGCGATAGCCCAGGCCCATCTTGCGGAGATCGAGGGACACGGAGGGCTCGGGGGGATACCTGCGATCCTGGGAGATGGGATCGAAGTGCGGAGGTCCCCTGGCCTCCCCCCCCACGGCGTGGTGGAACGCACTCCCTGCGCTGTGCCCATCACACTGGGGGTCCTCGGAAAGGCGATGGAGTCACCCCCCCTCCTCTCGGACCCGAAGTTTCTTGCAAAAGTGCGGAAGATCGGGGAAGGACTGATGGAGTCCCTTCCCCCGCCTCCCCTTGAACTGGATCACCTCCTCGAAGTGTCTCAGTCATTTGCGATGGAACTCGGCTTGGGGGAACCCCGAATCCGGGAGGCGCTCCAGTTCTGTTCCGCCCGGGGATTCCTTGCCTCCCAAGCGATGCTCGGCAACACTATCTTCGCCCCCATGGTGGACCCGGAGACCGAGGCCCAACTGGAGCGGATGGGTTTCCTGGTCTACCGGCTCAAGGTAGGAGCGAGGGGAGCGAACCTGGTCGCGTAGAACACGGAAACTCAGTATGCAATCGCCCGAATGGCGAACATCCTCCCAGGGAAACGGTTAATAGGCTGCCAAAGAATATATCACCGATTTTTCCCATGAAGAATAGAGTAGGATACTTGGCTGCTGCCCAGGCGACGATCGTGCTCTTGTTGCTCACGACTCCCTTGCCGCTGATGCTCAGTTCGTCCGGGGCAGGTTCGGGGACCATGGTCCCCAAGCTCACCGGTGCGGAAAGCTCTCCCCTCGGAGCCAGCAGATCCCCCCTCGCTGAAGTGGGCACCGTCTCCCACCACTGGCAGGGACTCTCACCTTCCGTCCGCGAGATCCTGAAGGGCGCTCCTCCGGCCGTATCGCATTCCACGGCTCTAGCGCTCCCTCCGGCTTCCGCGACCCCAGCCTTGCCTTCGGCCAGCACGGGCTACATCGCCACCAAGTGGCCCGGCATCAGCTTCAGCAACAACAGTTGCGGATGCGTTCCCCCGGACGGGGCCGTCGCCGAGGGGAGCGGGCAGGTCGTCGAGATGGTCAACTCCGCCCTGACGGTCTGGAATACCGCAGGGACCCCCGTCGCCAACGAGTCAATGGCCAAGTTCTTCGGTATCCCGTCCGCTAACTTCTTCTCGGACCCGTACATCATCTTCGATGCCAACTCCGGGCGCTGGTTCGCCTCCGGCATCAACATCAACGGAGCCACCTATGCCGGCGAAGTGGTGGTCAACGTCTCGAAGACCTCGAACTTCCTCGGGGGCTGGTACCAGTACAACTTCAGTTCCTCCCCGACGAACCTTACGGACCAGCCCTTCATCTCGGTCACGAGCGACAACCTCCTGGTCTCCGCGAACATCTTCGACTCTGTTTCCGGCGCCCTCTACGGTGCCATGGTGTGGGTCGCGAACCTGACGGCCGTGACCTCGGGCACACTCTCGCCCGCCCAAGAGTTCACCTGGGGACCCAACGTGCTCTTCGGTTCTCTCCACCCTGTGAGACCCGTGGGGCAACTGGGCACCTCCTATTTTGTCAGCGACAACTTCGGCGCTAACTACGGTGTGACCTCCCAAACGTTCCTCAACGTCCTCCAAATGACCGGATCGCCGCCGGGAGCGGTCACCACCCAGGATTTCAACCTCACGATCAAGCCCGAGGCCCCCGCCCCTAACTCCTGGTGCGCCTACGACGGAACCGGGGCCTGCCTGGACCTCGACGATGGCCGTATCCTGTCGGCCGTCTGGCACAATGGCTACATCTGGGCCACTGCCAACGAGGGGTGCCTCGTAGGGGCCGTGACGAATGCCTGTATCCGACTCTTTGAGCTGAACGTTTCGGGGACCACCCCTGCGATCCTCCAGCAGATCGACTACAACGAGGGAGCTGCCTCGATGGACGACTACGGATCCGTCGGCATGGACTACATGGGGGACCTTGTGATGGATTACACGAACTCCAGCAACACGACCTTCCCCGGGCTCATGATGGTAGCTGCCTCGGCGGCCCAGATCCAAAGTGCCAACGCCAACCACACCGCCCTGACGCTCCAGGCACCCACCACGGTCGCGGCCGGTGTCGGGTATCTGGATCCCAGCCTGGTCGGATTCAACCGGTGGGGCGACTACTTCGAGATCTCTGCGGACCCGTCCAACTGGAACTCGCTCTGGATGGAGGGAGAGTACATCGGTCCCAACAATGCCACGGACTACTATGCGACGTACGTCGCCAAGGCCTCGTTCCCAGCATCCCTTTACCCGGTGAACATCACCGAGACCGGTCTCGCCTCCAACATCAGCTGGACCGCTTCGCTGAACGGCCTCGGGAACGCCGCCTCTACCCCCTGGATCAACTTCAACGTTCCCAACGGAACGTATGCACTCAGCATCACGGGAGAGATCTCTGTCGCACCGGGCGTCCGGTACCTGGCAAATGTGACGACCGGTACGCTTTCGGTTGCGGGCAAGGCGACCCACTTCTCGGTGCACTTCACCCAGCAGGACTACATCACGACCGCGGTTTGGCCCTCCTCTGCAGCGGGTTCGGTCCAACCCTCCTCAGGGTGGCTGGATACGGGCAACCACACCCAAATCGTCGCTTTGCCCTCCGCGGGATACCAGTTCCTGCTCTGGCAGGGCTCTGGCACCGGTAACTACACCGGCACCAACTCGACCATCCACCTGACCGTGGCCAACCCTATCACGGAAAAGGCCTACTTCGGGGCACTGCCTCAGTACTCGGTCACGTTGTCGGAATCCGGACTCCCGGCGGGCACCTCCTGGCAGGTCACCTTTGACGGGCACACCGTGACCACCACCAACTCGTCGGTCGTGTTCCAGCGGCCGAACGGGAGCTACGCCTACGCCGTCCCGGGAGTGGTCAATGGAAGCGCTTCGGGGGTCCGGTTCTCCAACGCCCTCACCGCAGGCACCCTGGGGGTCAGCGGCAAGGCCGCCTCGCTCCTCTTCCCCTTCAAGGAACAGTACTCCTTGTCGGTAGTCATCCAACCCGCGGCGGCGGGCACGGTTGCCCCCACCGCGGGATGGTACCTGGCCGGGACGGCCCTCACGCTCCATGCCTACGGAGCCTCAGGGTATGTGTTCTCCAAGTGGAACGGTACCGGGGTGGGAAGCTACTCCGGGACGCTGGCGAACGCCACCGTGACCCTGAACGGTCCAGTCAACGAGACCGCCGTCTTCCAACGCGCCCCCTCGACCTCGTCGACGGGCTCGGGAAACGGCATCCCCCTGAGCCTGTTCATCGTGGCTCTCATTGTGGGAATCGTTGCCGCGGCCGCCGTGGGCTTCCTCGTCGGGCGGAAACGCAAGGGACGGGGCCCATCGGCCGGTGAGGCCCCACCCACCGCTCCTCAGGGCAACCCGCCACCCCAGGCCTGGGGAGGAGCGCAGGGCCCACCCCAGGAATGGGGAGGCGCCTATCCTCCTGGCGCCGAGCAGATGCCTCCTCCCTCACAGTAGGGGGCGTTCCTACCGGGGGGGCCCGCTCGAAGCCGCCGGCCCAGGGACCTGCTGGGACGGGCGGTGGGCAAGTTGGATCGCGACAAAGACGCCCATACAACCGACTAGGAGAGCTGCGAGCAGGTTCGACAGAGAATCCGAACCCTGGAGCGCCTCGTAGACCGCAAGGATGGGCAAGGCGAGGATCAGGAGCCCGATCAGGAGCGTCGACCCCTTCCACAGGGGCGAGCCGCCCTCCAGGCTCAGTGAGCGTCCACGATCGTCTGGGAGACCCATGCCCTCACACCTTCCCGGCGCGTCTGATGCTCCTCCAGGAACTTCTGCACACGGGGGATAAGACGCGCTTTGCACTCACCGCACATCAATGCGCCGCTCCGGCAATCCTGGGTGATTTCGGCAAACTCGGATTCCTTCTCCGCGAAGCGGGATCTCCAGAGCGCCCAGACAGAACAGACCTCAGGGGTTGCTCCGAGCCGCCGTTGCTCCTCCACCGTTGCCCTTCCCCCAGTGAAGCCATGGGAGATCTTGCGCTGGACATCCTCAGGAGAGTCTTTGAGGTAGATGGCCCCCTCCGTGGCATCCGAGGAGGAGCTCATCTTCCCATTCCCGAGCAGGCTCGGGACGAGCAAGTTGTGCACAAGGGCCGGTTTGGGAAAGCCCAGGGGTTCGGCAACGTCCCGGGTGATCCGGAAGTGGGGGTCTTGGTCTATGCCACAGGGAATAAGGCAGGGGACCGCACGTCCCTCCTTTCGGGAAGGCAGGAAGGCCGGCACGGACTGCAGGGCCGTGTAGAAGATACTGCCGATGTTGTTCTCCGCTGAGAACCCGAAGACTGCCCGTGCGGTCGAATACGTCACACGTCGGGCCACCTCAAGTGCCAAGGGATAGAGGGTGCGGATGGAGACCGTGTCAAACAGGATGTGCACACGGCGGGGGTCGAAGCCAGGGGCGAGCAGGTCAAGCAGGTTCTCCATCCCGAGCTTGGTCGCGTCCTCCAGGGAAAGGTCCCGCTTGAACAGGAACTTCTCATCGTCCGTGATCTGGATCCAGAGATCGACATCCAGCTTCCTCTGCAGGTAGGCGCAGAACTCAAAGGGGATGAGATGGCTCAGATGAACGTCCCCCGAGGGTCCCCGTCCCGTGTACAGGAAGAACGGGTTCCCCTTCTCGTACTGATCGAGGATCCAGGGCAGGTCGCGGTGGGAGTAGTAGATCCCCCGGCTGAGCAGCGGGTGCAGGTCGTTGCCGAGCACCTTGCGAAGGCGTTCCCGGAGCGGGTCATCGATGCGGGACGTCCCGAAGATCTCGATGAGCCGGTCGTAATCGACCTTGCCCTCGACCTTCCACGGGGTCACCTTGAACGACTCGCCCTCTTGCGGCATACTTCCCCGACACGCCGGGTCGGGAAAAAGAGTTACGCCCACCGCCCCCTACTCTGAAATATGAGAATCCTCATATAGAACAGTAACTGCTCAGCCCCAAGGTGACCAAGATGAACGCAAGAGATTTCGTGCTCGCCGTGATGATCGCGCTGCTGGCCCTGGCCTCGGCCACTACCGTGCCCTGGGTCGTGTCGGCTTCCCTCCCACCCCACACCGGCGAGACCCAGACCACCCAGGTCGTCCACTCCGGGGATGTCAACCCCTCCGATGCCAGCTTGAACGTCTATATCTCGCCCGCACAGGCCCTCGTGTACTCGGGGGGGAGTGAGACGTTCACAGCGGGAATCTCGCCTGCGAATCTCTTTCTCTCAGGAACTTCCTACTCCTGGAGCCTTTCCTCGTCCGATGCAGGCACCCTCCAGAGCCAGGGGAGGGTGGTTGTGTTCACCGCCTCCCCTACCACGAGCCAGGAGACGGTCACTCTCCAACTGACAGTGCAGGCCTTGGACACCGGCCTCGGAAACTTTCCCGTTTCCGGCTCAGCCACGGACGCGATCCAAATCATCCCCACGCTCCAAACCGGACCCCTTTTCACGACTCCCAACCCGGCCTCGCCGGGGTCGCAGATCACGCTGAGCATCCAAGTCCAGGGAGGCGAACCTCCGTTCCAACTCTCCTACGACTGCGGAGACGGGATCGTGGTCTCCTCGAACTTGGCCGCGCTGGGAACGGCGACGATCCAACACGTCTACTCGACCGGAACCTACACGCCCTCCGTCACGGTGACAGATCAGAGCGGACGGTCCGTGACGGAATCCTCGGAAAGCACCTTGGTCGTCACCACCTCCCTCGCGGTCGCGATCCAGGCCCCAGGGGGCTCCGACGTCGGCCACTCCCTCTCGGTCTCCGCTACAGTGGCAGGAGGGGAGCCCCCGTATACATTCCAATGGAGTAACTCCGAGGGGGGAGGTTCGACCGGATCCGGCCAGTGGAGCTTCGTCCCGGAGACGGCCGGTTCACTGGGCGTATCGGTCAGCGTGACCGACGCATTGGGGGATACGACCTCGGCCAACACGGCCACGATCGACATCGCCCCCAGCCCGTCGCTCAGCCTCTATTCGAGCCTGCCCACGGCGGACCTAGGGACTCCGCTACCCATAGTGGCGTCCATCTCCGGCGGGATCGGGCCCTACACCCTTTCTTGGACGGATGTTGCCGAGGAGGCGTCGTTCCAGACCATGGTGAGCGACTCTGGGTCGTTGCCCATCCCCTACTCCTTCCAGCAAACCGGGACGGTCGTGCTGTCCGCGACCCTGTCGGATTCGACCGGTGCGTCTACTCACATCACCGAAACGGTGGGAGCCGTCGTCGCTCCACCCAAGGTCTCTCTCACCGTAGACCCTGCCACGCCGACCGTGGGAGTCGCCTTCGAAGTCTACGGGACGGTGAACGGGGGGACTGCACCCTACTCCTACACCTATGCCTTTGCGGGGAGCGTGACCTCGTTGGCACCTCTGCAGGGCACCCTGGGAGCTCCGGGAATCGTCGACTGGAGCGGGGTCCTCCCCGCCACCGGCCCGGTCTCGGTGGAGCTCATCGTCAAGGATGCGAGCGGTGGGGTCTCAACTGCCATCACTCCTATCTCCGGTGTCGGGCCCCTCCTGGCGCACCTGCTCATCACAGTTCCCCACGGTCAAATCGGAGAGCTTCTCCCAGCCCAGATCGAGATCCTAGGGGGTACGCCACCGTACTCGTTCACACTCACCGGTACCGACGGAGAAGCTCAGTCCGGGCTACTCAACGGTCCGGGCTGGCAGGGACTTGACCTGCAACCGACGGTTCCCGGCAACGTGACCTACACGCTCTCGGTAACGGATCAGGAGGGACACTCGATCTCGGTATTGTCTACCGTTAGGATCGCCCCGGCATTGACGGCCTCACTGTCTTGGGACCGGGCGTACGTGGATGCCGGGCAATCTCTCCCCGTCTTCGTGAATGTGTCGGGTGGCTGGCCACCGTACACCGCAGAGATCTCCCAGGAACAGGGAACTCCGGTCTTGATCGGTCCCTTCCTTCGGTCGTCCAACTCGACGCTGTTCTTCCCTAGGGCTGGGACGTTCGACGTATCGCTGGAAGTCGCGGACTCGACAGGGGTGGAGACCACCTCTGCCTCGCCGGTCACCGTCGCACCGGACCCCGCGGCCTCCGTGCAGGTCACCTCCCTCAAGACGGAGGTCGGGGTCTACGACACGTTCTCGATCGTTGTCGTGAGCGGAACCGGCCCCTTCAACGAGACCCTCCACTTCGGGGACGGCAACAGTTCGCACGGCCCCACAGCGCTGCACACCTACGCTCGCCCCGGAACGTACCTAGTCAATGCCAGCGTACGGGATGCGGCGGGAAACTCGGTCGAAGCGCCGGCGGTGGCCGTGACAGTAGTTGCGGACCCGCAGGTGCTCGCGCTGCTACCCTCGCCGTTCGCGGACCAGGGCCACAGCGTGGCCTTCGGAAGCGAAGTGGAGTTTGGTACTCCGCCGTACAGTTTCGCGTGGAACTTCGGGGACGGCACCGGAAGCTTGGAGGCAGACCCATCCCACACGTACTCCCAGACCGGGCTGTTCCGCGCTACGCTCACCGTGACCGATGCCCTCGGCGTCTCCGCGTCGAGCCCGGTGCTCAACCTCTCGGTGGCCGCCTCCCCCCTGCTGAGCCTGGTGGCGAACCAGACGAGAGTGGACGTGGGCCAGGCATTTCAGGCAAGGGCGGTCCAGATCGGGGGTTCGTTCCCCTCCACTGTGACCTGGGCCTTCGGGGATGGGTCGGGGACTGGGGGCACCTCCGTCCTCCATGAATTCTCAGCTGCCGGAACCTACACCCTGAGCGTCACCGACACGGACGGGGCGGGAGTTGTGGTCCAGTCTTCTTTGCAGGTGCAGGTATCTTCCCCCCTCTCCTCGCGGGGCGTCACTGCCACCTCGAAGGCACTCGAGTCCGGCGTCCCAACCGTCCTGAGCGAAGCCTCCTACGGCGGGACCGGTCCTCTGGAATTGGACTGGACCGTGGGAGCGGTCCGCGCCCAGGGGGTGGACCTGTTCAACCTTTCGGTAACCCCAGCAGCGGCAGGGATCCTCAACGGATCCGTGAACGTCACCGATGCTGCAGGGATCCGAACCTGCGTGACCTTCACGTTCGCAGTGTGGCCGGCTCTCAGTCTGAACCTAAGCGCGGCCGAGGCTCGAGGGGAGGTCGGAGTCCCGCTCCTTCTCCGCTCCGCGATAACCGGAGGGGTGGGACCCTACAGCTTCTCCTACACCCTTCCTGCGGGCACCGCCACTGGAGGCAACCTAAGCACCCTCGCCGTCCTACCTTCGTCAGCGGGGGAACTCTACGTCTCGGTCACCGTGACCGATGCGCTGGGAGTGAGCACTTCCGCCGCCCTCTCCGTCGGCATCGCTTCTCCGCTCCAAGTGTCCATCCCCGGGGTCACGGTGCTGGCCGATGCGGGGATCCCCTTGGCAATCCCTTGCCTCTTCTCGGGGGGAAGCGGACACCTCCAGATCTCCACGGAGACGGCCGGAGGAGGAGACCTCAACGGGACGGTTGTGGACTTCGCAACCCCAGGGACGTACCCCGTGGTCGTCTGGGCAGCCGACTCTGACGGGGCCGTGGCGATGGCCGGGGTCAACGTGACGGTTGAAGCGCCTCTCACGGCCACGTTCACCTCGTCCCCCAGTGAGGTCGCCGTTGGAAGCACCCTTCGCTTCGCCATCGCCACCGAGGGAGGTGCCGGTCTCGTCACCACCACATGGTCGATCCCGGGGCTAGGTAGTTGGAACGGAGACGAAGCGAACATCACCTTCGCTCGCTCCGGGACATTCCATCTGAGCGTTGCCACGGTGGACGGAGCAGGGGGCAGGGTTTCCCTCAGCGACAACATCACCGCGTGGAACGACACGTTGTCCGTGGAAGTGAACAGTTCGACCACGGTGGGGATTGCCCCCTTTGCCCCGCACCTACAGGTAGGCACGCAGGGTGGGGACTCCACCCTTTCCCTATCGATGACCATTGACGGTGTGCCCTATGCCAATCTCACTTCCTGGCCCTCCGGCACGGAGTGGGATTCGGAGCCCCTCTTCACGGTCCCAGGGACCTACCAGATCACCGTACGGGCGACCGATGACATCGGTGGCAGTGCGCAAGCAAATCTCGATCT
This sequence comes from Thermoplasmata archaeon, assembly GCA_021809545.1. GTDB lineage: Archaea > Thermoplasmatota > Thermoplasmata > Lutacidiplasmatales > UBA184 > JAJYEA01. Next base: position 11,239 of record JAKAYL010000004.1, on the reverse strand, counting down.
CAACGTGTGCTCGCCCCTAGAGGCGCCCCAACTGGGTTCTGCGGGGCTTGCCACGACCGCCGGGGTCCCTCTGCAACTGACTCTCCAAGATCCCCCGGGCGACTGTGCGGGCACCCAGGTTCTCACTACCTGGTGGGGCCCCGGGATCAGTTCCGCGCAGGCAAACTCGGCAATCTTTGAGAACAATGCCTCCGGGACCATGGTCGACCATGTGTCCACCCTCCTCTCCGCGGTCGAGGGCCCTGTGCTCCAGAACCTGACAGTGCCCGTGGTCGTCAGGGTCTTCCCCGGAGATGCCCAACGCCTCGCCCAGGTCCCGACGGCCCCCGTCGGTGTGGCGGGTCATAACCTCACGGTCACCTTTGCGGCGGTCGACGCCTTCGGCAACGCGAACACCTCCTTCAACGGCTCCCTCCAGTTGTCACCCATGAGCGGGGGAAAGACGCTCATGGCGTATTTCGAGCAGGGAGTCGCCCGGTACGTGTTCACCGACAACCGTTCGGGAACGGAACAGTATGCGGTGCTCTCGCCGCTCGGTCCGGTCCCCAACCTCGTCATCCACTGGTGGGCGGACAGCTCCCACGTGGTGCTCCGGGTGCTCTCCTTCGACTCGGTCCGGTCGAACCTCTATCTCAACGTGTCTGTGACCGATGAATACGGTAACCCGCTCTCCAACGTCAGCATCAACGCCACGGTGCCTGGAGAGAACCCGGTAGCGGTGAACGCAACGAACGGCTACGCCCTCTTCGTGCTGCCGGGCGCTGGAAGTGCGACCTCCGTCCTGCTGCAGGGACCCGGGGGAGCGGAGACCGTCCTCACGATAGGACAGGGAGAATCCGACCCCGCCGGTGGACTCCTCCCTGCGGCCGCCGGGATCGCGATCTTCGTTGCCCTGCTCGGCACGTTCCTCTTCCTGCGCCGCCGGGGAAAGAAGTCCGGGGAAGAGGAACGTCCCGCCGCGAAAGCCGACGATTCGCTGGTTCGGCTCCTGAGCAAGTGGCCCGGAGAGGACCGGGCCTCCCTCATCGAGATGGCCGGGGAAGAGAAGATCTCCCAGAGCGCGGTCGAAGAGGGCCTATCGTCCCTCGAAAAGAATGGCAAGGCGGAACGCTTCACCGATGAGGAAGGGGTCGAGCGGTGGAAGCTGACCCAACCCGCCCAGGAGGTGTCCCCATGAAACCCACCGGGTGGATCGGCTTCGCGCTCGTTCTGCTTCTTGTCGGCCTCTCCGGCCCAGGGCACGCCCAGGCATTCCCTGCGCACGAGAGATCGGCCCAGAGCGGCAACGCGACCGGAACCGCGGGGACGAACGTGACGGGCAATCTGACCATGTCCCTGGACCGACTGGTCCTTCTTGCAGGGCTGGCGGCGGGGGCGGTGGTCACACTGGCCTGGGTCCGCGTAGCCCTATCTTGGTTCAGCACCGACCCGACCAAGAAGATCACCGCGAAGGACCGGGCCCGAGATGCTCTGCTCGGGACGTTCATCCTGCTGGCCGCGGTGAGCGGACTCGCCTGGGGGCTGGCCCATTGGGTCCTCACCGGCACGTGAGACAGGCCATGGACTGGAACTCCGTCGTCCAGGCGGTGCTGTTCGCGATCTTCTCGGTGCTCACCGAGGCCGTGAACGTCGTGATTGGCCCCGCCTACGAAACGCTCTTCGTGCCGGAGATGGCGCCATCGTCCGCCTACGCCCCCTACCTCCTCCACGCGGACACCGGGAGCCTCTTCTACCGGGGGGCTGAGATGAGCGAGTTCGTCCTCGTGAACATCGTGGATCCCGTGGCCATCCTCGTGATCATCACCGTGGGTCTCCTCTACCTCCTCCGAGCCACGCTCCCGGAGAAGGCCTACTCTTGGACGAACCTTGCCCCCCGACTGGTGATCGGGGTCCTGCTCTCGAATGCCGTCCTCCCCCTCACGTGGATGCTCTGGGAGGTCGCCGCCACGGTCTACCTGCCCATCTACTCGTACGGTGGGGGGGCATGGCAGACCTATGCGAACATCGTTCCCATGGGAGGACTCAACTTCGCCTGGGACAACGGGATGATCGCGTTCATTGCCTCCATGGTCCTCCTATCCCTGGTACTGACGCTTGCCTTCCTCCTAGCGTTCCGGGACGCACTCCTCGCCGTTCTGCTGGTGCTCCTACCTGCAGTGACCTTGCTCTGGCCCATCCCACCCCTCGCAGGATTGGCGAAGCGAGCTTGGTGGCTCTTCGCGGAGATGACGTTCCTACCCACGCTGGTGGTCATCCCTTTGGCGCTGGCGGTAGGCTCGGGCAGTGTGTTGCTCGTCATCGGTCTCTTTGCCGCCGCGGCCGGAATGCCGCTCCTGCTCTCTCAGGCAGGAGGCAACCTGAGCAGCGCCGGCTTCCCCCACACCGGTAGCATAACGACGGGGGGTGTCGCCAACGGCTACGACAAGGCCGGAAGAGCGGCCGGGACCAGCCTTCGGGCGGGGGGGCAGGGTTTCTCGAGCGGCAAAGGGGCCGTGTCGGGAGGCGCTTCGGCCGGGGGAAAGGCGGCAGGGAGTTCCTTCGCGGGGAGCGGAGCCACTGCGGGGGCCGTGGGCGGACCTGCCGGCACGGCGGCCGGGATCATGTGGGGAGTCGGATACGGGATGGGACGCTTCGCAAAGCAGATGATGGCGAGGACGACGGAGCCGAAGAAGGGACGATCGAGGCCTCCAGCCCCGCTCCCGCGTAGCCACCAGATCGGTGCGCAATGAGGGTCAGCATACCCGAGCGCTTCGGGAGAAGGATGTCCATCGGTCCCTTCGAGGATCCGAGGGACTTCCTGCGCTTCGTCCTCTTTGCGCTGTCGGGGGCACTCGTGGCCATGGTGCTCGGCCTGCCCTGGGGACTTCCCATCGTTCTGTGCGGGCTCGTTCTCACCCTCTTCAAGCGAGAGGAGGAGACCCTCCTTGCCCACCTCATCCGGCGCGTGGCGTACCTGGGCTCTGGACGGACGGTGCCTCCGCAGAAAGGTTCCCTGGGGACGAACGGTTGGAGGGATCCCTGGGGGCGGCATTGGGTCTTCTACTCACGTGAACCCCTTCCCATCGCCGGACAGTCCCCCGAAGAGCTCCAGGCGCGTTCCCTGCGGCTGGTGAAGATCCTTGCCTCGACCAACGTTTCGGAACTCATCTTTGCCCGATGCCCAGAGCCGTGCAGCACGGCGGCGTTCGTCCCGGAGGGACGCGGAGTCGAAACGAGAGCATTCCATCAGTATCTCGAACTCCTGGAGCGGAGCGCGCTGTGGCGCTTCCAGGCCCGGCTCGTGCTCGCGCTTCCTACCTCTGCCGGGGAAAGATTCTCAGCGTCCGAAGCCCTCCGGGCCGAGGGGTGGACCCCGCTCAAGGGATCCGCGCTGCGGGGCGTGGCCAGGAACCTCTTCCCCCTCCTCCCCACCTCATGACCATGCGGGAGACGAAGCAGAAAGTCAGACCCACACCGGCCCGGGCGTTTCCCTCTGTCCCGCTGAGCGTTGTCGAGCCGTACTTCGTGGGATTCACCGTTCTCTCCGGTTGCATCAGTTGGGCGGGTGCGTTTCCCGTGGATGTTCCCCTCATGGTCCTCGGGTCTTGGGCCGTGATGGCGGGGTCTCGCCAGCCCACGTTCCGACTCCGAACCCCGCTGCGCATGCTCCCGGAAATCCTTGCAGCCGGGGGAGGAATGTCTCTCTTCCTTTTGCTTCCGATGGAACGAGGGTTGCGCGACCTACTCCTCGCGGTCGTATCCACGGGAATCCCATGGCTCTTGCTGCGGCGGGAAGAATCCCCAGGGTGGCCCTCGTTCTGGAATCTGAGGGCAGGATAAGTGAGGGGGCCGATGTCAGGAAGGGTACCGGGCTCCCAGGGGGAGGGGAGGGAGAGTGCGCAGGAGTACTCGAGCGGAGGAACGTTCCGGACCCCTCTTCTCGTACAGCGATTTCCGAGAGAGGTCCCGGTCCCCGCCCTCTCCCCCATCGGAAGAACGGATCTTCCCGTTGTCACCGTCTTCCGGCTGCGGGGGCTCTCCACGGCCCATGCGATGGCCGCCGTGCGCACAGAGCGTGCCCACGTGGAGGTCGAGCTGGCCTCGGTCCGCGCGGAAGGAGACCCGCGGATCCTACTGCTGAAGCAGGAATCCGAAGCGATCGCCGACCTTGAACGGGAGTTGATCTCCCGCACGACCCGGCTGTGGGAGGGGCTCCTCGGGTTCGTCGTGAGCGGGAAAAGCCGCAGGAACCTCATGGAGCGTGTCCTTGCGCTTCGGGACGACCTCACTTGGCAAGGATTTCGCTTTCACTCCACGAAGTACAGGGTGGGCCCCCTGCTCTCAACCCTGACCCCGGAGAGTCCCTTCCCGCCGTCGCTCGCCCATCCCCTCACCGATCAGGGAGTGGCGGCTCTCCTCCCCCTCTGGGAGGATCGGCTGGAGGAGCGAGACGGGGTCCTGCTCGGCCTCCATGCCTCCCAGGGAACCCCTCTCTTCTGGCAGAGATTCTCGCACCAGAGCCATTCGTCCGCGATCTTTGGTGAGACCGGCAGCGGAAAGACCTACGCCTCGGCGATCGGCTGGATGCGGCTGCGGTACCGGAACCCCTCGCTCAGCCTCTTCGTGCTCGACCCGCTGGGAGGGCTCGTCAACATCGTGCGGGCCCTGGGAGGGGAGACATATCGGGCAGGGACCGAGGAGGTCACCATCAACCCCCTGGATCCCGAGACCACCGGAGGGGACCTCCGGGCCAAGACCCTGACCGTGCTCGCGCTCTTCCGGGCGCTCTTCCCCTCGATCACCGACGAGGAACTGGCCGTGATCGACTCCACCCTCTCCTCTCTCTATGCTGGCCGTCCTTCGAAAGATCCCCCCCTCCTCTCGGATCTCTACGCTGCTCTCGAAGAGGATGAGCGGGCACCCCCGCGACTCCTCCTCCTTCTGAAGCCTGTTTTGACCGGCTCCCTTCGCCATCTGAATCATCCCACCGAGCTCAATCTCTCTGGAAGGATGATGGGTTTCGACCTTTCGGGCCTCGCTCCATCCGAGATGCCGTTCTATCTGGCGCTCATCCTAGACTACGTCTATGGGGAGATCCGGCACCGGCCTGGTCCGAAACTGCTCGTGATCGACGAGGCCCACTACCTGGCAAAGACCCCCGGAGTGGCCGGCTTCCTCGACCACATGGTGCGCCACGTCCGGCACTTTGGTGGAGGGCTCGAACTCATCAGCCAGAACCCCGAGGACTTCCTCGGGACCGAACAGAGCCGGTCCATCCTGCTCAACCTAGACAGTGTCCTTCTGCTCCGGCTGAAGGACGGAGGAGCACCGGTGGCCCCACTCCTGGGCCTGACCCCCGGCGAGGTGGAGTGGCTCAAGGAGACCACCCTTCCGGGAACGGCGGGGTACTCCGAGGGCCTCTTCCGTACTGGGGGGCTCCACTTTCCCGTGGCCCTGGTCAGCACGGACGAGGAGCACCGCGTTCTCACCGAGGCTTTCCGGAGGGAAATGCGCACTCGTCACTCCGGAGGGGCCACCCGAGAATGGGAGCCGGAATTCAGGGAGATTTCCCCAGAAGCTGACGAAGGGACTGGGCATCGATCGGGGACGTCCTTTGGTGGGCCTTCGCCACCAACCCCTCCAGTCGTTCGAAAGTGAAGGGGCGGATCCCGGATTTCTTTGCGTGGGAAAGCGCCGCGGGGGAGAAGACGTCGGCAAGGACCACTCCCAACTCTGCCGAGGCGGACGTCCGGAAGGCCGCCGACTCGTCCAAGAACGTGGGGGGGGCTGTGTGCGAGGCGCGGAAGGAGACACTGAGACGGAGACCGTGCCCCAGGAAGAGCAAGTGAGAGCCCGAGGGGGAGGGAGGGTACGCGAGCTTCTCGGCGGAAAGCGCCAAGCCCAACGGCTTGAGGAGGGCGGTAAGCCCTTCCCCGACCTTCTCCCGCTTACGGCGGGAGGTGAGGTAGGTTCCGATCTCGAGCGAACGTGCCTTGAGGATGTTGAGCAAAGAGGAGGAGCCATCGAAATAGACGGTGTCGACCGAAGAGCGCTGGAGGACCCCCAGGGCCACCGCGTCCAGCACGTCGTACGTGCCGGCGGCGAACTCGGGAGTGCCCAGGATCCGAGTGACCTCATCGTAGGTGAGCTCCTCGAAGCGGACGGCCCCCTGGTGGGTCTTCGGATTGCTCGAGTAGATCCCATCCACGTCGGTCAGCTTGAGCAGGAGCTCGGCGCCGATCGCCTCGGCGAACAGTGCGGCCACCGCCGTAGTCGAATGGCCTGCCTCGGTCCCGCCCATCACAACGATCTTGCCGGTGCTGCGGGCTTGCACCGCCTCCTCCACGCTCTCGGGAACATCTTGGCAGGCGGCATCTCCAAGGACAGAGGCGATGAGCCGTGCATACAGCCGGGTGAGTTGGATCCCCAGTACATCCCCCACATAGTCGTTGAGGCCGCAGGCTCGCGAAAGCTGCACGAACTTTTCTTTGAGAGGGCCTCCGCCCACGACCACGTGCACCTCGTCGCCGCGCTCTCGCAGCGTCTCCAACGCAGTTCGCAGATCCCAGAACCTCTGGGGGGTCGGATCCGACCCCATGACGGAGCCCCCCAGGGATACGATGAGCTTCATGCCCACCCGGGGCCTTCGGACGAAACGTGAACCTCGGCCCGTGGAAAGCTCTGGTTTCCTGGCATGTGACCTAACCCGTCGGGGCCGACTCTCCCCCTGCTTATAGAGGTTGCCAGGGCGCAGGAACACTGCGGCTCCGTGAGCCTTAAGAGGAGTCTCCCCTAGGAGTGAACGATGGAGACAGCCCACCGCACGTTGACGCTCGCCCCTTCGCTGCTGAGCGCGGATTTCGCGGATCTTGCGGAGGACATCCGGTTGGCCGAGGAGGGAGGTGCCGACGCCTTTCATCTCGACGTGATGGATGGACACTTCGTCCCGAACATCTCGTTCGGGCCGGCACTTGTGAAGGCCGTCCGACGAAGAACCCAGTTGCCTCTCGATATCCACATGATGGTCTCCGACCCCGGGCGCTACCTCGAGGCTTTTGCCAAGGCGGGGGGGAACACCCTGGCGATGCATTTCGAGAGTTCGGGAGATCCACGGAAACTGACCGCGGAGGTTCGGAGGCTCGGAGCGAAGCCGGGTCTTGCGGTCTCTCCGGACACCCCCCTTTCGCAAGTCAAGGACCTGCTGCCCCTCATCGACGAACTCATCGTGATGGGTGTGTATCCCGGGTTCTCCGGCCAGACGTACCTTCCTGCCACTACGGAGAAGATCCGGGAAGCCCGGCACCTGATCGATGCCGCCGGAGGAGAGGTGACCCTCTCGATCGATGGAGGCATCACGCTCGAGACCGCCAAGGTCGCCGCTGAGGCGGGGGCGAGCTTCTTCGTCTGTGGCAACTCCGTCTATGGGAACGGCCGCACCCCCCAGCAGAACCTCCAGGACCTACGTAGGGTCATCGATCTCGCACAACGATGAAGTACCGGGAGTTCGCGGAAGCCTGCGAGCGCATTTCCCAAGTGACCAAGCGGTTGGAGATTCGCTCCTTTCTCTCGGAGTTCCTCCGGAAGCTTGACCCGGAGGACATACCCCCGGCCCTCTACATGCTCCAGGGTCAGCTACGCCCGGAGTACGAGGGAGTGGAACTGGGAGTGGGGGACGCCCTCGTTCTGAAGGCGCTCGCCACGGCCGCACACATGGACGAAGGCCGTCTCAAGGAGGAGGTCCGTGCCACCGGGGACATGGGAGAGAGCGCCTTCAAGGTGCTCTCCGGCAGACAGGTCCTGGAGGAGGGTCGCCCGCTCGAGCTTTCAGAGACCTACGACACGCTACGGAAGATCGGCTCTACCACGGGAGAAGGTTCCCAGGAAGGCAAGACGGGAGCCATCGCCATCCTCCTCACCCGAACCTCCCCGGTGGAGGCAAAGCACCTGGTGCGGTTCCTGCTGGGAAAGTTGCGCCTCGGGGTCAAGGAGATGACACTTCTCGATGCTCTTGCGGAGATCTACGGTGAGGGGGACTTCAAGCTGGCCCGCGGGACCATCGAGAACGCCTTCAACATGGATCCCGACCTGGGCGAGATAGGAACGCTCCTCCGGGAAGGAGGGCTCAAGGGACTTGAAGCGGTCACGGTCGCACTCGGGAAACCTGTCCGACCCATGTTGGCGGAACGGGAACGGAGCCTGCAGGAGGTCCTCGACCGGATGGGGGGCAAGATGGCCCTCGAATACAAGTATGACGGGCTCCGAGTGCAGGTCCATGTTGACCGGGACGGGAACGTCAAGATCTTCTCCCGGCGCCTCGAAGACCTGAGCTCGCAGTTCCCGGATGTGGTCGCTGCCCTCAAGGGAGCCTTCCGAACCCTTCCGGTCATCGTGGAAGGGGAGTGCGTCCCCGTGGATCCGGAAACGGGAGAGCTTCGCCCCTTCCAAGAGATCTCTCGACGGAGGGGCCGAAAGTACGACCTTGAGCGGATCGCGACGGAGATCCCCGTGGAGGTCTTCCTCTTCGATCTTCTTCTCGAGGGAACCGAGTCTCTTCTCCCGAAGCCGTACCCCGAACGCAGGGAACGGCTTGAGAAGCTCACTCGCACGAGCAGCGCTGTCGACTTCGCTACCCGGGAGATCGTCTCGGAGCTCCCGGAGGCTGAGAGATTCTTCCAGAAGGCCCTCACCGACGGATGCGAAGGGGTAGTGGCCAAGTCCCTTGCTCCGGATTCCCGGTACAAAGCCGGCGGACGAGGCTTCCTCTGGATCAAGTACAAGCGCGAGTACACCCAGGAGCTCTCCGATACGATCGACGCCGTGATTGTCGGCGCCTACCGGGGGAGAGGGAAGCGTGCGCAATGGTACGGGGCCTTCCTGATGGCCCTTTACGATCCCGACCGGGAGTGCTTCTCCACCTTGTGCAAGGTCGGGACGGGATTCGATGAAGAGACGCTGGCGTCCCTCACCCAGCGGCTCACCAACGCGGCGCTGACGGCCAGACCTCCCAGCGTGGAATCGGGATTTGCCCCCGACGTCTGGGTGGACCCTGAGATCGTGCTGGAACTCCGGGGAGCGGAGCTCTCCCTCTCCCCCGTTCACACCGCCGCCACCGGGCTCATCCGGGAAGGGTACGGCCTCGCCCTCCGGTTCCCCCGGTTCACTGGGAGGCTGCGTGACGACAAGGGGGCGGAGGAGGCGACGACCGTCGGGGAGGCGGTGCGTATGTACACGAGCCAGGTACGGCACGTCGAGGAACCCCCAAAACCTTAAACAGCTAGCGCGTCTTCCGGGCCCCATATGCTCGTCGAACTGACGGAGATCATAGGAAGGCAGGTCTACACAAACGATGCCCGGCTCCTCGGGGACGTATCCAATGTTGTAGTGGACATTGAAAACGCCAAGGTGGACGGGATCTTCGTCGCCGAGAGCAACCAGCTCCTGGTCGAGGACTCGGCCAGTGTCAATGTGCCCTTCCGGTGGGTTTCCGCCGTGAACGACATCGTCCTCCTGAAGTACTTCCCCAAGAGAGTCTCCATGAAGCGGTCTCCCCCGCCTCCCCCTAGGGCTGCACCCCCCGCAGCGGCCCCTGCCGCTCCTCCGTCCCGGAGGTAAGCTCATCTGGAGCGGGGATAGCCAAGCCAGGAAACGGCGCGGGACTTAAGAGTGGGAAGACAGAGTCCTCCAACGAAGCGATCCCGTCGCGTAAGGCGTTCGTCGGTTCAAATCCGACTCCCCGCATGACCCGCCAACAGTGGAGAGTCTCCAGTCTCACGCTTGCCCTGTCAAAGCTCCAAACTTTCGCCACGAACCGTCCCGCCCTCGAACAGGTCCCGACCGCGCCGGAAGAGGCGAGCAAGCTTCTCTGGGAAGCCCACCTTAGGGGTGATCTCTTCGGTCAGCGGGTCCTGGATCTCGGCTGTGGTCCCGGGATCCTTGCCATCGGTGCTGCGCTGCTGGGGGCTTCAATGGTCACTGGGATCGACACCGACGCCTCCGTGCTAGAGATCGCTCGGGAGAATGCCCGGAGATCCGGAGTCGTCGTCACTTGGTCCGAGGGCCGGGTCGGAGAGAGCCCGCTCCCAGAGGCCGATACAGTGCTCATGAACCCCCCCTTCGGAGTCCAGAAACACGGTGCAGTGATTCCCTTTCTGGAAGCGGGGGCGGAGGTCGTGGTTCCCGGAGGGGCCCTCTACCTTTTTGCCGGCCCTGCGGCACAAAAGTTTATAGCGAAACTCGTTGTCTCCCACCATCTGAAAGTCGAGGAACACGTGAGGTTAGAGTGGCCTTTCCCTGCCGTCTTTGCGCACCATACGCAACGACGAGGGAAGGTGATTGTTGACCGGTGGATTCTCAGGAAGATAAAGCAATGAAGGAAACCAAGGGACTAGTGCTACCCGGGGAACCCCTCGGGACGGCCGAAGAGCTCGCGCCGGGTCGCGGAACGTACGAGTACAAGGGCGCCATCTACGCCTCCGTCATGGGGTACCCCCAGGTCGAATCCGAGAGCAAGACCGTATCGGTGAAGGCGATCCACGAGATCCCCCACGTCTCAGAAGGGGACGTTGTCTATGCACGGGTAGAGGAGATCAAGCCCATGCTGCTCGTGACCACCGTGCTTTGCTCTGCCGTCAACGGCAGGGTTGTCCCAGGCTACCCGGACGGCACCGTCCACATCTCCAAGGCGAAAGACTCCTTCGTGGACCGCTTGGAGAAGGAGTTTGCCGTGGGAGACATGATCAAGGCAAAGATCCTCTCGGGATACCCTGCCGTCAAGCTCACCACCGTGGGTCACGACCTCGGGGTCGTTTCCGCTCGCTGCCAGGAATGCCACGCCCCTCTTGCCCATCTGTCGGAGAACAAACTTGTTTGCACCCGATGCGGCCGCAGAGAAGACCGCCTGGTGTCTTCCGAATACGGTAAAGTGACCCACATCTTGGGGACCGCTACCTCCTCAGCGACCTGAACGGAAGATCCTCCCACCACCCACCCGAGCCCACCTATGTGGGCCGGGGTGGGCCCTCGCCTCTATCCTTTTACCGAACGTGGTAGGTACTCCCCTAAGTTAGTTCTAGACCGCTCCCCCAGGAAGCTTCTTCGAACCGGTATAGGGAGTATCCCACAGCATTGGCACCTATCCAAAGACGGTGACCAATTCCCGTAAGAACCTTACCAAAAAAAAGAAAAGAGTTGTGGGGGCGGAGGAATTCCTCCGCCCCCTGGTTTCGTCGGTCCCTCTATGCGTAGTTGATGCTGTAGAAGG
>JAKAYL010000040.1 GCA_021809545.1 Thermoplasmata archaeon | reverse complement strand
CCGGCGTCCCGTCTCGGGAGCTCCCGGCGGCTCGTACCGGACCTGGAAGAGCGCATCCGGGAACCCTTGGAAATCGTAGACCTGCCGGAGCGGGACCTGGGTGACGAGCCCGAGGGACTTGCGGGTCACGAAGTGCGGTGTGAGCACGACGACGGTCCGGACCCGCCCCCGGACCGAGGCCCCGCACTCCTTCAGGACCCGTTCCGTCTCGATGTGCCGGTCCCCCATCCCCACGTCCCCGATGAGCGTGGGGCTATTCGGAACGTAGAGGACGGAAAGGAGGCTCATACCCGTTCTATCGAAGAGGGGATATTAATCGCTCGCGAGGCCGGGAAGGGCCCGGCCCCGCGGCATGCCAAGGGTTCGGTTCAGGCCGTGGCGGGAGCGTTCAGGTGCGAGGTCGGCAGGGCCTCCAGGTGGCGGTGGACCTCGCACTGGAGGATCCGCACCCCCTGGCCCGTGCTGACGCTCATCGCCCGCCCGCACTTCGGGCAGAGCGGAAGGGCCCCGCTGAGCTCGAGCGAGGGGCGCTGCTTCCGGTTCCGCAGGGCCACACCCGCCGCCACGAGGACGACCGCCATTCCACCGACGAGGGCGATCATGCCGTCCGTGGTCAGGAGGAAGGCCACCAGTCCGCCGGAGCCATGGAAGGCCGCGCTGTTCAGCCAGATCGAGGGGTCGTAGAAGAGCTGGCTGTAGCCCCCGGTGACCCCCGCGAAGAGGAGGCGCACGCCCGAGCTGGCCCCATCCTCAGAGGCCGGGATCTGCGAGGTGACGTTCGCCGTGCTCGTGGTCCCGGAGGAGTAGGTCACGTTGGCGGACTTTGCCCAGGTCAGGGTCGCAACGGGGGCTCCCGTGGAGTTGGCCCCCTCGGTCACGTTGTCCCCGCCCTCTCCGCTCCCCACATGGGTCTCGGACTGGGCATCCACGCCCATCGCCATCCCGAGCACGTCCGAGGAGGAGGCCCAGGGCCAGCCCTGGACGGAAAGGTCGAACTTGACGAACCATCCCTGGGGCCCGCTGGAGTTGGTCAGGTGGAAGGTGAGCACGACATTGGCGGTGCCCGTGTTCCCATTGTAGAGCTCTTCCGGAAGCTGGGAGGCGTTCCAGGGGCCGCTCGCGGGGCCCACGGGGACCGTGCCCGTGAGGTTCACGACGAGGCCGCTCGACACGTTCGTCCAGGAGAGGTTCCACTGGGTCCCTTCCCCTGAGAAGGGGGCGTAGGCGACCAGGTTGCCCGCGGAGTTCACCTCTCCCACGCCTTGGACGGAGACGGAGAGGCCGATCTTGCTGTCGTTGAGCGCGCTCACGTGGAAGGAAGGGGACTCTCCGTTGAACTGGACCATGATCTGGCCCTGGGTCCAGACGTAGGGGGAGGGGTGGCTGTTGTCATCCTGCGGGTGGGGCGTCGAGGCGGCCCCGTATCCCGGCACGAGCAGCAGGGCGAAAGCGGTCATCATCACGATCGGCAAAAGGAGGCTCTTCCGGCGGTTTCTCGTCTCTTCGGTCATTGCGGCACCTTCGATAGGAAAAATGGCCGGAGTGGAGGGATATAGGTTTTGGTGCAAAGCCAGAACCCGTTGGTGCAAAGCCACGAGCGCGGGTCTTCCACGGCGGTCATTCCCTCAGGAGCCCGCTCCAGGCTCCCACGAAGCGATCGACCAGGGCGTCCTCGAAGCTCTCCTGGTAGAGCTTGAGGAGCTCGGCCAGGCGGCTGGGGTCCTTCAGATGGTACCGGTGAAGGTCGTCCCGGAGCATCCGCTCGACGATCCCGAGGTCGAGCATGTGGCGGAGATGGAAGGAGACGGTGGAGTTGCTCAAGCGGACCCGGGTGGCCAACTCGAGGAACGTCATGTCGGGCTTCTCGAAGAGGGCGAGGAGCATGGTCCGCTCCGCCCGGCTCCGCAGGAGGAGCAGCGTCCGCCGGTCGCCCCAGACCACCTCGGGGGTGAAGTAATAGTCCCGGTGACCTCCGCGCTCCCGACGCAGGGCCCCGCCCTCGGTCAGTTGGCGGAGGTGGTAGGCGGTCTCTCCCCAACCCAGGTGAAGCGACCGCTGGAGCTCCCGGGCGCTGATGCCCGGGTGGGTCCGGACCTTTTCGTAGATGGTCTTCCGGGTGCCCTGCTGGAGCAGTTCATCCATGGGGTTTTCCGGGAGACTGGGGCCGGGATTGGATCAAGGACACGTAGAGGAGCCCCACCGCGAGGACCAGGAGGAGCAGGGGCACGGGCTCCACGGCGAACGACCCCCCATAGAGCGGGGAAAGGTCGGAGAATACGGAGAGCGCCCCGACGACCGCCAGGATGAGGAAGGCGATGGAGATGAACAGGATCCTCCGGTCCTCGTACCGCGCGGCGACCATGAGCCCGAGACCGGCAAGGACGGCGGAGAGCCCGGCGAGGAGGACCGACAGGAAGAGACCGATGGTATCCATCGGGTTTAGTCAAGGACGGGGGGAGTATTTGTCGGTTCTTCTACCATTTCGTGGTTTGCACCAATCAGTTCGGGGCTTGCTCCAAAATGGATATACTTCCCTGTCTTGAATCTCTTGGGAGATGAGCGAACGGGGAGTTGCAGGTAGTGCGGTACGCCGGAAGTCTGGGATCGTCGGCTCCTCGGGGGGCGGGCAGAGGTGGGTCCTCTTCGGGATCGTCCTCTGCCTTGCCTTGGGAAGCGTGCCGGTGCTCGCCTCGGGACCCGCCGCTGGTGCGAGCCCCCAGGCCAGCAGCCCGCTCCTCCCAGGGTGGTCCATGTTCCACGGGAACCCTGCGCTCTCCGGCGCCCTCTCCGGGACCCCGCCGCAGCGGGCGACCGTCCAGTGGTCCTCCAACTTCCCCGCCACGAACCCGCGGGCGAACGACCCTCCCTACGAGGCGTCCCCCGTGGTCACCTCCGGTGTGGTCTACACCACCCTGGACAATGTCCTCTATGCGATCAATGCCTCGACGGGCACCACGATGTCGTCCGCCTACCTCCCGGGAGGACCCGGGAGCGGCCCCGCCGTGGGGACCCCCCTGCTCCTCTCCGGCAACCTCCTGAGCGTACCTCAGGACGGAGGACCGAACAATCAGTGGTTCCAGCCCCTCCCCACGGGAGCCGGGGTCAGCTGCCCGCTCGGAGGCAACCCCGCCTCGGGCAGTCCCACCGTGACGCAGGGCTCGGTCTTCCAGGCCGACACCTCGGGGAACGTCTGGCGGGTCACGCTCGGGACCCTCCTCGGCTGCCCCGCGGCCCCCTGGGCTGCGCCCGGGGGCGCCGCCTACTTCTCCACTCCGGCCCTCGGCTACGCGCAAAAGGTCCCCACGCTCTACCTCCCCGACTCCGGGACCCGCACCCTCGATGCCTTTCAAGGGGTGGGAGCGAGCACCGCCACGAGCCCGGCCGGATTCCCGGTCACGTTCCTGGGCTGCCAGCTTCGGAGCTCTCTCTCCTTGCAGAACATGACCAACGGGACCTCGGTCGCTCCCGTCGGATTCCTGGGAGATGACTGCGGTGGCGGCGCCGTGAGCCACCTTTTCGCCGTGAACCTCTCCTCCGGCAAGATCCTTTCCACCTTGAACCTCCCGCCGCCCGTGGCGGGCGGCTCCTCCGGGGTCTGGGTGACCCCGGCGCTCGGGCTCTCGGGCCCTGCCCCCAGTACGGAGGAGGTCTACTTCTCCAGCCAGAACGGGAACCTCTCGGCCGCCTACTTCTCGACGAGCCCATCCGGCGGGAACTGGTCCTGGTCCTGGAACTTTACGGGCAAGGGCGCCTTCTTCGCGTCCCCTGTCGTCTGGGGGAACGAGGTGTTGGACGGAGATTCCTCCGGCTGGCTCTACGCGGTCAATGCGTTGACCGGGGCTCTGGACTGGGAGGTCAACCTCGGTAGCCCGCTCTACTCCTCCCCTGCGCTGTCTCCCCCGGACGTCTTCGAATCCACCGCGGCGGGAACGACGGTCGAGATCGCCCCTGCGGCGCCGCCCCTGTCCCTCCAGCTCCCCTCGACGGTGAGTCCCGGGACGATGGTGCCCGTCCAGGCCACGCTGACGGCGCTCAATGCCTCCGGGGTCCCCTCGGGAGGATTGGCCGGGGCCACCGTGGACCTCACCGCAACGGCCGGTACGCTCACGTCCGCTTCCGCCGTCACGAACGCCTCGGGCGTCGCCCTCTTCGACTGGACCGCCCCCTCGGGAGCGTCCACCTCTCTCACGGTCCTCTTCGCGGCGAACTCGACCCCCGTGGGGTACGGGCCCGCGAGCGCCCAGTCCTCGACCCTCGTCCCGGCGGGATCCGGGGGTGGTTCGAGCAGCCTGACCGTGGCGATCTCGGCCTCCACTCACACGGTCGTGGCCGGGCAGACCCAGCCCGTCCAGGTCTCCGTCTCCCGGCTCGGGATTGCGTCCTCCGGAGCAGCGGTGACACTGACGGTCTCGCCCTCGCTGGGATCGGTCAGCCCCACTTCCGCTGTCGCAGGCTCCTCGGGAAACGTACAGTTCAACTACACCGCGCCAACCTCGCTCACCGCCACCACGGCGGTCCTGCTCGTGGCGACGGCGGTCCTGGGGAACAGCTCGGGGACCAGCGATGCGCCCTTCGCCCTTCTCCCCGCAGGCTCGGTCTCGGGAGCCCTCACCGTCAGCTGGACCTCGACCGGGACGACCTTCGACACCGGAACCTCCCACAGTGTTTCCGTGACGGTCCTCAACGCGACCACGGCAAGCCCCGTCCCCAACGCTTCGGTCTCCTTCTCTGTGGTCACCGCGGGCGGCGGCACGGTCTCTCCCGCCTCGGTCACCACGGGGTCGAAGGGATCGGCCAGCACGATCTTCCACGCGGGAGCCTACGGCAGCCCGAGCGTGGTCGAGCTCCTGGCTTCCGCCCAACTTGGGAGCGCCCAGGGCACGGCCCCGCTCGCTGTGGTGGTCGACCCCCTTCCGCTCTCGCTCTCCTGGATCCTGCCGACCGGAGGCCTCACCGGCGGACGGAGCGCCCAGGTCGGGGTGCTCGCCACCTCGAACGGGAGCGTTGTGGGACCGGGCTTTTCCGTGGCCGTCGCCCTGTCGGGAGCGGGTCAGCTCAACGCCTCCTCGGTCGCCACGGACGGAAGCGGGGTGGCTTGGTTCACAGTGACCATCACCTCGGGGACTACGTCGTCCCTGCTCTTCTTCGCTTCGGCAGGCGGTGGGAGCGGACCGTACGGCGCGGCCATCTCCACCCTGAACGCGCCGGTGGGGAAGGCCTCGTCCGGGAACACTGCGTCGAGCTCGCCACCCTACTATCTCTGGCTCGCTGCGGCGCTCGCGGTGATAGGTCTGGTGGCCCTCGCGATCGCCCTTCTCGTGGCCGGGAAGCGGCGTGGCGGGAAAGCGGAGGAGCCCGCTCCCGCATCGAAGGACTTCGTCGAAGAGAAGAAGGAAGCCCCTTCTTCCTCCCCCGAACCGAAGGCGGGACCCGTGTCCCCGAAGCCTGCCCCGAAAGCGGATCCCGTGGAGCCGGCCAAACCCTCTTCCCCTCCCTCCGAGGCGGCGCCCCCGAAGGAGCCAGCCGCCGAGTGGGCCGAGGGGTGAGCCTCCGGAGACCCGGCCTCCCCCCGGAGACCGGGTCGGGTTCCCCCCTCCGCGGGGGACCTGCGGACGAAAACCGGGGATAGCCTTTATAGCTACCTTTTGGTAGGGAATCTGAGGCTGCCCATGGACCTAACGTACCTCTCGTTGGAGAAGAAGAACCGAGTAGCGATCGCCCAGCTGAACAAGCCGAAGGCGAACACCTACGACGCCGACCTCATGAAGGACCTCGGGAAGGTCATCGACGAGGTCCGCTTCAGCGAGGACGTGGACGTGTGCGTCTTCACGAGCGCGCTCGACGGCGTCTGGTCCGCCGGGGCCGACATCAACCTCCTCGCCACCTCGACGCCCGAGTACAAGGCGATGTTCTGCCTCAACTGCCAGGAGACGCTCAACAAGATGGAGGTCACCCCCAAGCCCTTCATCGCTGCGATCGACGGCCACTGCGTCGGCGGCGGGCTCGAGATCGCCATGGCGACCGACCTCCGCTTCATCTCCGACGGGCCCTGGAAGATCGGCCTTCCCGAGGTCACCCTCGGGGTGCTGCCCGGGACCGGAGGGACCCAGCGCCTCCCCCGCCTCGTCGGCAAGAGCCGCGCCATCGACCTCATGGTCACCGGGCGGATGCTCACCCCCAAGGAGGCCCTCGAGTGGGGCATCGTCAACCGGGTCTTCCCGAGGGACAAGTTCCTGGAGGAGACCCTCGCTTACGCTGAGAACCTCACCTACCCCCACCACTCCGCCCGCGCGGTCGGGGCGATCAAGCGCTCCGTCATCGAAGGGCTCGAGACCTCGATGCACGAGGGGCTCTCTCTGGAGCGGGAGCTGCAGAACCGGCTCTTCTCCATGGCGGACGCCAAGGAGGGCTTCCAGGCCTTCCTCGAGAAACGCAAGCCGACCTTCAAGGGTAAGTAGACCCCGGGCATAGAGCGGGCGCCCATGCCCACCTCTTCCCTGACCGGTGTAACGGACGTCCACATCCACTTGCAGCCCTTCGAGCGGGGACGCCCCGAGGCGCTGGCGCTCATCCGCCAGCGCGTGAAGGATCTCGACACGCTGATGTCGAAGCTCAAGGACCCCCGGACCCTCCTCGACCACCTCGATGCCGTGGGCGTCGAGCGGGCCTGCCTCATCAGCTATCCGGCGCCGGAGGTGCTCGGCTTCGAAGGGGACCTCAACACCCCGCTCGCGGACTTCGCCCGGGCGGACCCGAAACGGCTCCTCCCCATCGGCTCGGTGCATCCCAAGTTCACCAAGGACCCCCAGCGCGAGGTGGAGCACCTCGTCTCGATCGGGATCCGGGCGCTCAAGGTCCACCCGCCCCACCAGCTCTACGCCTCCAACGCCTACGCGGACGGAGGACTCCCGATCTTACGGGAAATCTATGCCGCGGCCGAAAAAGTGGGCCTCCCGGTCATGGTCCACACGGGGACCTCGGTCTTCCCGGGCGCCCGGAACAAGTTCGGCGACCCCATGGGGCTCGATGACGTGGCCCAGGACTTCCCGGGGCTGAAGCTCATCATGGCCCACGGGGGACGTCCCCTCTGGTGCCCCACCGCCTACTTCTTGGTCCGTCGCCATTCCAATCTCTACCTGGACATCTCGGGGATCCCCCCACGACGGCTCCTCGAGTACTTCCCCCGGCTGGAGGACCTCAAGGACAAGGTGCTCTTCGGCTCCGACTGGCCCGGCCCCGACGTCCCGGGGATCCGGGAGGAGATCGAAGCGATCTCCGCGTTGCCGCTCAGCGAGGAATTCCGGGAGAAGCTCTTCGTCCAGAACGCCCGACGGCTCTTCCCCTGATCCCTACTCGAGGTTCATCAGCACGTTCTTGACGTGCGTGTAGAAGAGGATCGCATCGATCCCCTGCTCCTGGCCCAGGCCGGATTGCTTCCAACCGAGGAAGGGCACCTGGGGGAACGTGACGGGGTATTCGTTGACGGAGACCATCCCGGACTGGAGCCGCCGGGCGAGGGTGTGCGCCTGCCCGAGGTTCTGTGTCCAGAGCCCCGAGGAGAGGCCGTAGGGGGTCTGGTTCGCGAGGGCCACCGCCTCGTCCACGTTCTCGAACTCGCTCACCGCGAGGACCGGGCCGAAGACCTCCTCCCGGGCCACCTGGGTGGTCTCGGGAGGGTTCTCGAAGACCGTCGGCTGCAGGAAGTTCCCCTCCTGGAGAGCGGGGTCCGAAGGACGGCCGCCCCCCGTGAGGAGCTTGGCGCCCTTCTCCTTTCCCTCCTCGATGGCGGCGAGAACCTTTCCCAGGTGGTCCCGGGAGACGAGCGGGCCCATCTGGGTCCCCTCGGTGAGTCCCGGGCCGACCCGGAGAGCGGCGACCTTTTCCCGGAGCTTCTCGAGAAGGGGCCCTGCGATATCCTTGTGGACGAGCACCCGGGAGCCGGCCCAGCACATCTGCCCCGAGTTCTGAAAGGCGCCGAAGAGGATCCCGGCCAGGGCCCGGTCCAGCCGGGCGTCGGGGAGCACGATCTGGGTGTTCTTCCCGCCCAGCTCCATGGTGGCGGGGACGACCCGGTCCGAGACGGCGCGCAGGAGTTCCTTCCCGGTCTCGGTCGAGCCCGTGAAGGTGACGCTGTCGACGCCGGGGTGTTTCGCGAGGGCGTCCCCGAGCTCCCGGCCCGGACCCGTCACCACGTTCAGGACTCCCGGCGGGAGTCCGGCAGCTTGGGCCAGTTCGCAGAACTTGAGCGAGGTGAGGGGGGTCAACGAGGCGGGTTTCAGGACCACGGTGTTCCCCGCGGCCAACGCGGGGGCGATCCCCCGGCAGGCGAGGAGGAGAGGATAGTTCCAAGGGGCGATGTGGGCCGTGACCCCGAGCGGTTCCCGCAGGGTGTAGTCGAACCGGGCTCCCGGGACGGGGATCGTGTAGCCCTGGATCTTGTCCGTGAGCCCCGCATAGTACTCGAAACCCCGGGAGACGAAGTACATGTCCCCCTTCGCTTCCTTCAGGGGTTTTCCCACGTTGAGCGACTCGAGGCGGGCGAGCTCGTCCGCATGGTCCCGCACCTGCTGGGCCACGGCGAGGAGAAGTCGTCCTCGCTTGGCGGGGTCCATCTCGCGCCAGGCGGCGGAGTCGAAGGCCCTCCGGGCAGCGTCCACGGCGGCCCCGACGTCCTCGCGGTTCCCCGCGGAGACCGTGGCCACGACCCGGTTGGTCGCGGGGTCTAGGATCTCGGTCTGCCGGCCGGAATGGGACGGGACCTGCTCCCCTCCGATGAAGAGTCCCTGGCGGGATGTCTCTGCGATTGCGCTCATGATGTCACCTGGGTTTGGCATCGAGGCCCGGTAGATAACCTCGATGTTCCTCGGGGCGCACCGTCCCCGGCCGAGGTCCTACGCGCGGAGCTCTCGGCCGAAGAACGCGAGGACGCGTTTCCACGCGTCCGCTGCGGACTCGGGATGGTAGACCTGGGAGCGGGTGTCGTTGAAGAACGCGTGCTTGGCGCCCGGGTAGATGTGGTACTCGAACCGCTTGCCCTCCTTCTGCATCGTCTCTGCCAGGGTCGGCACGGTGTCCGAGATGCCCTTGTCTTCCCCACCGTAGAGCCCGAGGACCGAGGCCCGGATCCGGGGGACCTCCTCGAGGGGCGGGTTTTGTCCGTAGAAGATCACCGCGGCCCGGAGGTCGGGATCGTGGGTGGCCAGCCGGGCGGTCATCGCCCCTCCGAAACAGAAGCCGACGCATCCGACCCGGGCCGGGTCGACCTCGGGAAGTCCCCGGAGGTACTGGGTGACGGCCCGCAGATCGTTGGCGAAGCCATCCTGGGCCTTCGGGCTGGTGACCTTTGCGAAGGCCTCGAGCACGGGTCGCCGCTCGGGAGGCTGCGTGGCCGCGAACTCGGCGAACTTCGTCGGGTCCCGACGGAGCTCGGGAGGCACGTGAGCGAGCGATTGCATGGCGAGCCCGATGTTGGCGGGCGTCATGATCCGCTGGACCTCCCCGGTGAAGAGGTTGGGGGCGACCCCGATGTATCCCTCCGCTGCGAAGCGCCGCGCCACATCGCGCATGTGGGCGTCGACGCCGAAGATCTCGTGGACGATGACCACCGCGGGATGTCGTGCCGGGCCCCCTTCCGGAAAGGCGATGTAACAGTCCAGGGGACGATCTCCCGCGCGTATCTGGATCTCTTTCTCCGTCATACCGTTCCTCAGGGCCCGGGGTTTCTTAGGTTGTCGGGTATCCGAACGGTCCTTTCCGCGCACCTATCCAAGGCACGTCGATCCCCCCTCCTTCCGTTCCCGACCCCCTTCAAACTACTTATCAGCGGAGAGCGATTGTTCCTGGTCGGGAGATAGGAAAATGGTAGGAAGGTACGTGCGGACCCCGATCCGGGAGGAGAGCAAGGAGGAGCGAGACCGGGGTTTCGGGGAGGTGCTCGAACCCTTCACCCAGGAGGAGGCGGTGATCGAGGCCCAACGGTGCCTCCAGTGCGCCATGCCCTTCTGCGTCCAAGCGTGTCCCATCACCCAGGACTGTCGGGGGTACATCGATCTCATCGCCCATCGGAAGTTCGACGAGGCCGCTCATCTCACCGTACGGGACAACCCCCTCGCCACGGTGCTCTGCAAGACGTGCTACCATTACTGCGAGGAGGACTGCGTGATGGGGGAACGCGGGAACCCCATCGCCATCCGGCATCTGAAACGGGCCGCCCTGGAGTTCGGGAAGGCCGATCTCCCGTACGTCCCCTCGAAGTCCACCCTGCCGGAACGGATCGCCGTGGTCGGCGGAGGGCCCTCGGGGCTCATGGCGGCCTGGGAGCTCGCGCTGCGGGGCTATTCCGTGGTGGTCTACGAGGAACATAAGTTCCTGGGAGGCCAGATGGACACCATCCCGAAATACCACTTGCAAGGATACGAGCAGGAGAAGGACCTGGCCCGTTTCCGGAATCTCGGGATCCGCTTCGAGTTCGGCCAGAAGGCCGGTACGGATTTCACTCCGGAAGGGCTGCTCCAGAAAGGCTTCGCCGCCGTCCTCCTGGCCGTGGGCGCGTGGGACCCCCGGACCCTGGGCATCGAGGGCGAGCACCTCCCGGGTGTCTTCTACGCCCTCTCCTTCCTCCTGGCGATGAACACGGGAGACACGGGGCTCCTGGGCCGCAAGGGGCGGAAGGTCCTCGTGATCGGAGGCGGGGACGTGGCGATGGATGCCGCCCGCAGCAGCCTCCGACTCTCCAGTGAGGGGAACGTGGCCCTGGCGTACCGTCGGGGCGAGAAGGAGATGCCCGCCGGAGAGGAGGAGCTCCGGGATGCGGAGATCGAGGGTCTCCAGTTCCTCTACAACCGCGCCCCCGTCCGGATCCTAGGGACGGAACAGGTGGAGGGGGTCGTCCTCCAACGGACGGAGCTCGGTCCTCCCGATGGGAACGGGCGCCGGGGCGTGGTGACGGTCGCCGGCTCGGAGGAGACCTTCCCCTGCGACACAGTCATCATCGCCGCCGGGGAACGGGCCGAGGTGAAGGAGATGCCCAAGGAACTTGGCCTCAAGGTCACCCCCCACGGCTGGGCCGAGGGGGCCCGCGAGGACTGGATGACGGACGTTCCCGGCGTCTTCGCCTGCGGAGGCCGTTCCGTCGTCTATGCGATGGGCGCCGGGACCCGGGCCGCGGGAGCCATCGATGCCTACCTCAGCACCCGGGCCGGAAGACCTCCGACCGTGCGCCCCGATCCCCTCGGGGCTCCTTCTCCCGCTCCCCTTCCTAGCGGGTACGGGGGGCCAAGCTGGCGTCTGTGAGGGTTTTCCCGGAGCCCGGGGGGCCATCAATACCTTTTTTACGGCCCCTGCCCTACATTACAGCATGAGTGCGCAACCCCTCCCCCCTCCGCCGCCCCCTCCGGTTGGATATCCGATGGTCTATGTTCCGGTAGCTCCTCCCCCTAAGGAAGACCACGTTGCCCTCATCGTCGTCCTGCTCATCATCTTCCTCGTTGTCATTCCGGTAATCCTAGCGGCGATCCTCTTCGGGATGGTCAGTAGCCTCCTCTCCACGGGAGGCGGCGTGCCCACGGGGACGGTAACGGTTCAGGACGTCACCCAGTCGGTGACGTACACGGGGAGCACGACCGGCTATCTCACGTTCGCTCCGTCGTGTCCCTTAACCGTTTCGGCCAATTCGGTCTTCGCCTGTACCGAGTACGTCAACAATACGGCCATCGTGGCCCATCAGCTCACCGCGATCACGGTCTCCTCCCCCTTCCAGCTCCAGAGCACCACTCCGGCGGTCCCCTTCGGACTCCCTCCCCAACATGTGACGGCCGTGACCCTCGACCTTCGGGCCCCCTCCACCTCCGGCACGTACACCTTGAGCCTCGTTCTCACCAGCAACTGATCCGGTGATCGGGAACGCGGCTAAATACCCTAATGGCTTTGTCCGATTGAGGTAATTAGCATGGCGAAGGTCAAGGATCCGATCTGCGGGATGACGGTCGACACCGAACGGGCCAAGTTCTCCGGCGAATACCACGGCGTGAAGGTCTACTTCTGCGCCGAGGCGTGCAAGAAGCAGTACGAGAAGCGGAACCCGTAAGGGCCCCGTTCCCCCCCGCCACGAGACGTCCATGCCGACGGACCCGGTGTGCGGGATGCATGTCGAAACGGACAGCCCGCTGCGGCTCGTCCGGGACAACCGCACCTACTACTTCTGTGCCTCGAGCTGTCTCGAGTCCTTCGCCGCCCCTGAGGCCGAGATCGGCCGGCTCAAGAACCGCCTGCTCGTCGGGTGGCCGGCCGCCCTCGCCGTGCTGCTCCTGACCTACCTTGCCCCATTTCCTTCCTGGCCGTACTTCGCCCTGGTCCTGGCCCTACCGGTCCAGCTGTACTCCGCCTACCCCTTCTACCGGGGCACCTGGGACTCCCTGCGCAGCCGCATCGCCAACATGGACGTCCTCATCGCGACCGGGACGACCGTGGCCTACGGGTACAGCGCTATCGCGCTCCTCGTACCCGGGGTCTTTCCCCCCATCTACTACTTCGACGCCGCCGCGCTCATCGTGGTCCTGATCCTCACCGGGAGCTATCTCGAGCACCTGACCCGTGAGAATGCCCGGGGGGCCCTCCGCGCCCTCCAGAACGCGCTCCCCTCGAAGGCGACGATCCTCCGGGAGGGAGCCGAGATCGACATCCCCGTCTCGGAGGTGTCGGTGGGGGACACCGTGGTGGTCCGTCCGGGAGGGCGGATCCCCTGCGACGGCCGGATCCTTGAAGGGAGCACCTCGGTGGACGAATCCATGGTGACCGGGGAGAGCCTTCCGGTCACGAAGGAACGCGGATCATCCCTCCTCGCCGGTACCGTGAACGTGGAGGGTCGGATCCTCCTGCAGGCAGAGAAGGTCGGTGTGGACACCGTGCTCTCGCAGATCGGGAGCCTGTTGACGGAGGCGGAGTCGAGCAAGGTCCCGCTGCAACGCCTTGCCGACCGGATCGCCAGCGTCTTCGTCCCCGTGGTTCTCTTCCTGGCCCTCGCCACCGCCGCGTTCTGGCTCCTCTTCGGGCACGCCTCCTTCACAGTGGGGCTCCTCGTCTTCGTGACCGTGGCCATCACCGCCTGTCCCTGTGCCTTCGGGCTCGCGACCCCGGCCGCGGTCCTCGTAGGGACCGGCCTCGCGGCCCGGAAGGGTGTGCTCTTCAAGGGACACGATTCCCTCGAGCGGGCCGCCACGGTCGACACTCTCCTCACGGACAAGACCGGCACCCTCACCTCGGGGAAGCCCGTCCTGACCGACCTCCTTCCGGCTCCGGGAACGGAGGGGAAGGAACTCCTCCGCCTCTCCGCGAGCGTCGAGGCCGGTTCGGAACACCCGCTGGCCGCAGCCTTGCTTCACCGCGCCAAGGAGGACGGAGTTCCCGTCGCCGTGGCCCAGGAGATCCGGGCCACGCCCGGCCTCGGGGTCCGGGGACGGGTCGATGGTCGCTCGGTCGAGATCGAGAGCGGCGTGGCCGCCCGGAAGTCTGGCCGGTCCCTTGGCTCCCTCGCAACCGGGGCCGAGCGTCTGGAGAAGGATGGCAAGGCGTGGTCTCTCGTGGCGGAAGATGGGGTCCTCGTGGGACTGCTGGGATTCTCGGACGTTCCTCTCGAAGGCGCTCGCCAGGCGATGGATGCCCTCCGGGCCGACGGCATCTCGGTCGCCATGGTCACAGGAGACAACCCGGCGGCCGCGGCCCGGGTCGCCTCCGCGCTCGGGATCACCGAGGTCCACGCTTCCCTGAGCCCAGAAGCGAAGCTCGACCTGCTCCGGAAGAAGCAGGCCGAGGGGAAGCACGTGGCGTTCGTCGGGGATGGTATCAACGACGCCCCCGCGTTGATGGCCGCGGACATCGGGATCGCGATCGGAAGCGGCACCGACGTCGCCCGCGAGGCGGGCGGCATCACACTGATGCGCAAGGATCTGGGCGGGGTCGCCTTTGCGCTCCGGATGGCCCGCCGCACCGTGGCCCGGGTCCGCGGGAACCTACTCTGGGCCCTCGGGTACAACTCGGTCCTCATTCCCATCGCCGCGGGGATCCTGGTACCGTTCTTCGGGTTCGGTCTCTACTCCTTCCTGCCCATGCTGGGCGCGGTGGCGATGGGGCTCTCCTCCACCACCGTGCTCCTGAACTCGATGTCGTTGCGCTGGACTTCGCTGCGGTAGGGGCCCCCCTCAGAGGGGCTGGCCCGAGGTCTTTGCGTTCCGGATCTCACCGGTCGCGAAATCCTTCGTGAGCCGCAGGAGCTCGCCCCATTCCTCGAGGAGCCAGCCGGTGACGAGGTCGGGGCCCTCCTCGACCCGCAGGTAGGCGGGGACTTTGCTCGAGACCATGAACCCGTCCGCGTCCTCCAGGATCACGGTGCCGTGCGGGAGTCCGGAGACCCGGGCCTTCTCGACCGTATGCTTCACCGTCTCGGAGAGGTTGGCGCTCCGGGACCAGAAGATGAGGATCCGTCCACAGCCCTTGAACTGGTCGGTCCCCCTCGCAGGGGGACGGAGGTGATCGCCACCGTCCCCGGCGAGTTCGAGCGGGATCCCGTTCTGGACAAGGAACGTCGCGATCCGCCGGACCGGAAGGTCGTCCTCGCAGCTGTGGCAGAAGAGGACCCCCTTCGGGGGCGCTGCCTTGCGGGCGGGAGCCTTCCGGCGGACCGCCTTCTTGGGGGTCGGGGGCTTCCGTTTCCGGCGGGCCACCATCGGGGGTTGCGCTCCTCCGTCGCCTTCCTTACACGTCGAGGTACATCGAGAACTCGAGGGGAGTGGGCCGGAGGACCACTTCGAGGGCCTCCTTCCGCTTGAGGTCGACGTAGTGCTCCAGCAGGTCCTTCGGGAAGATCTTGTTCAGGAACTCGTTGTCCGACTCCAGGTAGTCGAGGGAGGCCTGGAGGGAGCCAGGGAGCTCCTGGATGCCGAGGTCCTTGCGCTGCTTCACGGTGAGCTTGTAGATGTCCTCGTCGACGGGGTTCCCCGGTTCGATCTTCTTCTTGATCCCGTCCAGGCCCGCCGCCTGCATGGCGGCGAGGGCGAGGTAGATGTTGCAGGAGGGGTCCGGGGTCCGGAACTCCACGCGCTTGGCCTTCTCCACGGTCTTCTCGTAGACCGGGACGCGGCAGTTCGCCGAGCGGTTCCCGCGGGCCCAGGCGATGAAGACGGGGGCCTCGTAGCCCGGGACGAGCCGGCGGTAGGAGTTCGTGGTCGGGTTGGTGATGGCCGTCAGGGCCTGGGAGTGCGCCATGAGCCCTCCGA